>CAZDYA010000009.1:0-14483 GCA_964509515.1 uncultured Spirochaeta sp. | reverse complement strand
GGTCGATGCCATTGTCCCAGGGCAAATGCTGGGTGGCTCCGATCCTACCTTGCTGCCGGCCCATCTGGCGGCCTTTCATACCCTGTTCAATATCACCAACAGTTTGGTCTTTGTGGGCTGGATTCCATGGTTCGCCAAGCTTGTTCAGAAATTGGTGCCTGATAAGGACGGGGACACTGCCGAAGAGTACTCGCTGGCCTATCTTGTGCCTTATGTCAGCCAAAACCCTGAGCTGTATCTATTGCAGATGAAAGATGAGGTCGCCCGCATGGCAGGGGTGGTTTTGGGAATGTATCGTACTGTGGTTATGCTGTTGAGCAGACCCACAACCCCTCTTGGAGACGAGGTTCGCGATCTGAAGCGTCAGGAGGATGTAACTGATCTGATGGAAGAAGAGATCAGCAGTGTGCTGGCGGCAGCGGCGACCGATTCCTTGAATGCCAGCGGAGTTGCCCAGATTAACACCATGATGAGGGTGATTAACGAGCTTGAGCGCATGGCCGACAGTTGCTATAACCTGACGCTGAATCTGGAGCGACGGTATGTTAAAAAATATGTTTTTGATGAAGCGGCGCAGCAGGATTTGATTGGATACTCCCAACAGGTTTTGCGCTTTGTTGAATATATCCATGATCATTTATTGCGCAGGCTTGACGGTGATCAGATGGCTCATGCCTTTGCCCTGGAAAAACTCATTGATGAGGGAAGAGACACCCTGAAACGGGCGGCCCGAAAGCGGATCAAGCGCAAGGCCAATTCCATCAAGGCCGAGCTCGTCTATATTGATATTGTAGGTCAGATCGAGCTGATAGGCGATTTTGCGCTGGCGATTGCCCGGTATCAGCGGGAACTTCCGCAAGGATCGAATCACGCGTTGGAAATCGCTGCCCAGGAACGGGATAAAGCAAAAGGCCGGTAAAATCTATTTTAGGCTGCGCGGCAGATCGACATCAAGCTTTGCTGACCACTCTCTAAGCTCTTGCAGAGGCCTGGCGCCAAGCTGTATGCCCTCTCGTTGGGAGGTTTCTTCCAGCTCGATTGATTTTTCGCCGGGCAGCCGCATTCCGGCCTGATGCATTTGCTCTGCTAGATGATCCAGGCCCTCAATTGCATTTGTATTTATGGCAATAACCGTTTGACTATGGGTCCCCAAACCGCCGGGGCGCTGTATATCGCTGGTGGTTTCGCCGCCGGACAGCACGCCGGTTAAGGCTTCGACCATTAAAGCCAAACCATAGCCTTTGTGCTCGCCGATGGGGCGGACCCGCCAGCCGGCGAGGGCCTGGGCCGGATCGGTGGTTGGTTGGCCATCGGGGCCCAGAGCCCAGTGCTTGGGGATGCCCGAGCCGCTATCGCGAAGGGCTGCCAGGTTGCCGATGGAGCTGTAAGCCAGACAAGTATCAAGCAGCATTGGTCGCTTGCCCGGGGCACCAAAGCCGAGGGGGTTGTTGCCGATTATGGCTTCGCTGCCGGCTGGGCCAGTAACGCTGGGGTCGGTGTTGCTGAGTACCAGCAGCATACAGCCGGCTTCGGTTCCCATTTGAGCATAGGGCCAGGCGGCCAGAAAATGGTTGCTGTGACGAATGCTGCAAATGCCAACCCCAAAGCGCTGGGCCCTATCAATTGCATGCCGGGTAGCAATGCTGCAGCAATATTCGCCAAGACCTTGATCGCCATCCAGAATCAGCAAGGCCGCTTGTTCCGATATGGTGGTGATTGAGGGCCTGGGTTTGATGGCTTTGTTATCAAGGTTTGCAAGCCTGCCGGGCAGATCGTTTATATCATGATGTCCTAGTCTGCGCCGAGAGGCCCTTAGAAAGACATCGGCTACAATTTCAGCATGTACAGAATCAAGTCCTGAGGATGTAAGCAGGGCATGAATCCAGGGAAATATTTCTGATTCTGGCAGTTCAAATTTGTTCGACATTGACGAAGGATAGCATATACCAATAAAATTGCGGAACCCGGTAGGTGTTAATGGAATGTACATGGATAAAATAAAGAAGAAAGTATTGTTACTGCCATTTTTGGCCTTGCTTTTGTTGCCAGCCGTCTCATCGTATGGGCAGACAGCTGTTGGAGTGGCTCAACTCGGCTCGGATCAGGATGCGCGCTCTGCTGCGGTTGCTCACGAGACGACACGTGTTATCGAGTTGATATTGAATCAGATGGATGGCTATTATGCCCAGCGCCTGTCAGCCGTCAAGGAAGGACAGGAAGCGGTTGCCGTAGGTCAAAATGATTATCTTATTCATGGAAATGTGGAAAAGACTGGTCAGGCCACTCGAATAACCTTGCGTTTGTATGGCAAACAGAGTCAACAGGAGGACTGGCAGATTCAACGTGATATTGAATCGGCGTTTGAGCTTTTCGATGTCGCCGAGCAAGCGGCGGTGGCTCTCCTGGAAAACCTGAGCGGCCAGACTTTGCGTTTTGCTGAGTTAAGGTTCGTAAACAATGGGCGGCCAGGGGCCTATCGCGTGCTAATTGATGGCTATGACGCCGGGAACGATGTGCAGCGTTTGCGCGTGTTGGCCGGCACAAGGGAAATTCAGGTTGTTCAGGACAGGATGCTTGCGGTTACCAGCCTGTATAGTCAGTCTGCAAATCTGACGGAAGGGCAGCAGAGGGCGGTTGAGTTTTCCATACCGCTGCTTACCCCCGAGGAAAGAAGCCGGGTTTTGGCCATAGAAGAGGAGATTGCCGAAAAGTGGGATGATCCGGAACAGACAGAGCAGGTGGCACAATTGTTTTCGCGGCTTGATTTTCTATTGGCTGATACAGCCTACTCTACCGACCTGGTCGAGCAGAAAGAACGTTTTGCAAAAATGAGGAGGGATTTCGAGCTGGCTGCCGCCGAGCGTGGGACGCCAGTGAAAACTGAAGATGAGGCCGCCGGAGAAAAGCCTGGCTGGCGACTGGGTGGGGCTGTGGGGCTTGCCATTCCGCTGGTTCATGCCCTGGAAGAGCACCCCGGGAAAGCCGCTGTTATTTATGGTAAATCACTTAATGCTTACCTTGAAAGAAAGCTGTTGTCATGGTTTGCTGTGCAACTGAATTTGGCGCTTGGGGATACCGAGACCCGGCTGGCAGATGAGGAAGTCATGGCGGAAGGAGGTGACGAGTCACCGCTTTATGGCTATTTCTCCCTTGAAACGGCCCTGTTGCTACAGCCGCAGCTTGATTTGGGACCTGTTTCTGTATTCCTTTCTTTAGGACCTGCCATAGCTATCGGACCTGTCAGGTTTTATGAGGGTGATATGGTTGAACGATATGGGCAGTCAGTATTGGCGCTGAGTCACGGCGGTAAATTGGGCGCCGGTTTGCGGGTTGGCCTGCCGGCTGGTTGGTCAATTGGTGCTGGCGCTTTGGTTACAGGACTAATGAACCCTAATGCCTGGGATCGGTTATCCGGGAACCCAATGAGGGACTCGTCACAGCCGGCGCTGGATACCTGGAGGCGGGAAGTTCAATTGGGATTTTCCAAGGAATTCTAGTTAGCAGGGAATGCAATCTGGCTCAGTTTTTTCAGCTTGCCGGTCTCGCCAATAGCTACCAGGCGGTCGCCAGCCTCCAAGGTTTCCATCGATGATGGGTTGTAAAGAAGTTTGCCGTTTTTGCGGTGGATAGCAACAATGATAATGTTCATTTCCCGCCGCAGGGGGGACTCAGCCAGGTTTTTTCCGATGAGGCTGGATTCCTCACATAGTAAAACCTCTTCTATTGAAATATCCTGACCGTGAGCCTTGGCAACGGTTTCCATGTATTCCACGATTCCAGGGCGCAGCACAAGTTGTGTCAATCTGTGCCCGACAAGTTCGTACGGCTTGATAACCCGGTCGGCACCGGCGGTCTTAAGCTTGGGTTCAGCATTTTCCTGCACGGCTCTGGTAATAACAAAGAGTTCAGTTTTCAGTGATTTTGCTGTCAGAACCGTAAAAACATTCTCGGCATCGCTGGAGACTACCGAGATAAGCCCCCTCGCTTTTTCAATCTGGGCAGAGCGCAGGATATCATCGGAACTGGCGTTGCCGACAATATAAAGGTATCCCAGGGAGTCGAGCCGCTCTATTAGCTCAGGGTCTTGCTCAATTACGACAAAGGGGGCCTTTTCGGTTGCCAAACCATCGCAAACATGTCTCCCCATACGACCGAAACCGCAGACAATGATGTGATTTTTCAATGATGAAATTTTCCTGTTCATACGGCCTCTCCTTACCATATATGATTCAACCAGCAGCTGTATGGTTCTACCGCCAAGATAGGCAATGGATGCCAGCCCAAGCATAATAATAACGACGGTCAGAATGCGCCCGGATTCACTTAAGGGGTGAACCTCATGAAATCCTGTCGTGGTGATGGTGATGATGGTCATGTAGAATGCATCGGCCAGCGACCAGCCTTCAATTAACGAGTATCCTGTCACGCCGGCTGCGATAACAATAAGTACAATCAGACCAGCAATTGCTGTTTGCCTGGATAGCGAGTTGGCAGGCCCAAAGGTTCGCTGTTTTCTCTCAAAGCGCTGCATATGCGATATTATTTCTCGAGGGGAACCAGATTAATTCCCTCGTGCAGATCGGTAGCTGGGGTTGAAATTCTTTCCTTGCCATGAGAAACCTGCAAGCGGAATTTTCCGGTGCGGTTTACCTCGAAAACACCTGGCAGTTCGCGAGGAGTAGGGTTCTCGGAAAAAACAACAAAGCGGTTGCGAATCAGGCTTAATATAATCAGCTGGTTCGGCTTGTTGCGGGTATCCTCGAAAAGCTGAATAGACCCCTCGATCAGGTGACCCCATTCTGCTGCAAGATACTCAGTGAGTGCTTCAATCGGGGGTCTTTGAATAATGGGTGGAAGGGCCAGGGCCGCAAAACCAGCCATTGTACCGCCAGCCGCCGTCCCGGCCAGCGCAGCGCTTCTGGCAGAACTGGTGCCGGGAAGATTTGGTATGGAAAAAGAAGGAATAATAAGGTCGGCCAGGGCGGCGGCGGCCAAACCGAAGCCGGTAATCGCAATAAAACCCTCTAAGGGCCTGACCCTCAGTTGTCCGTGGCGGTAATGGAACAGTGCATCGTCAAGGTCATAGGCAAGGCGGTCGAATTCCTCTTGCTGGGCTTCTGGAATGTTATTGGGCAATTTGCGCGCCAGTGATAAAATCTCACTGGCTTGTTCCCACTGACCAAGGCTGAGTTCATAGGCGGCGAAAATCGCCAGTAATTGCAAGGCAATGCTGCTGTTTTGTTCGGCCTGCATGATGATTTCCTGAGAACCCGGCTGATCGGTCAGGCTTGATGGATCCAGCCGATGGTGATTGACCAGCTGAACCAGACTGGCAGGGTCCTGTTGCAAGGCATACAAGTTCTCTTCCATGGCCCAGCGTAAATCATATTGATCCGCCCTGGATTTTATAAATTCCACTTTTTCGATGTTGGCTTCCAAATATGGGGATTCTCCCCGATCTATACGGCTGTTTATTGCTGCTATGGCGGCTCTGGCGTTGGTTCGCTCAGAGTAGACCCCCAGGCGTTGTTCTGCGTATTCCAGCAGGTCTTCGCTGGAAACAAGATCCATGGAAAACCTGCTCAAGGCTTCAGAGTTGATGTTGCTAACGGGAGCGAGGCTTTCTAGGGTCTCGGTTTTTTCCTGGGCGGAAATCATAAAAGCGGTTAGCAGCAAAAAAACGGCAATACGAATTCTCATATAAATAATATATCGCGTTTTTTGGTCGTTGCCTACACTTCTATAATTTCCTACACTATCCAGTATGAAGCGAAGTGTTTTGCTGTTGCTAGTGGCCATCATAGGCTTTACTGCTTTGGGATTAAGCCTTTTTTTTGGCTTTTCCATCTCGTATGAAATGAAGCGGATTGTGCAGCGGGACCGCCAGGAAGTTACGTTTCAGGTGCACGAAAGAATCAAGCTGTTGGATTCCTTGATGCTGGTGCTGGAAAAGGAACCCAGGGAAAAGGCAGAAAGTTATTTACTGCAGGCCCACGAACGCTTAAAAGGTTTGGGGAGCGATTACACGGAATGGGATAAAGATACACTGGCCAGTGTTATTGCTCCAATCGGTGATTTTGACTTGTATGTAATCAGCAAGGATCTAGTGGTAATCAGTACGACCTTCGAAGCCGATCAGGGTCTGGATTTTCATAGTATTGGCAAGCGCTTTGCCGGATTTTTAGATGAATTACTGGGGACAGGCAAGGTGTTCACCCAGAGGGCAGCTTTTTCCAATTTGACGGGTCGTTTGCATGTGTATTCCTATTACAGCCCCCCGGGTGGTGAATATATCCTGCAAAGCTCGGTGGATTTGCTTGAATATATCAGGCAGGACGGCTATTCATTTACCCCTTCAACATTGTTCGGTTCGTTATTGAAGCATCATTCCTTCTTGCTGGATGCTGATCTTTTTTCATTTTCCAAGCTATCATCCTGGTCGCTGGTAACAGGGAAAAGGATTGAGCTGGATGAAGAGCTGGCCGCGCGATTAAGGCGTGATGAAGAGGTCAGGGTGGTCAAGGGTAATTCGGTAATAAGCTGGCAGCCAAA
Source organism: uncultured Spirochaeta sp. (assembly GCA_964509515.1). Taxonomy (GTDB): domain Bacteria; phylum Spirochaetota; class Spirochaetia; order DSM-27196; family DSM-8902; genus Spirochaeta_B. The sequence goes on along the minus strand of CAZDYA010000009.1, from coordinate 7,931 downwards.
GGCTTTTTTGGGTATGGATAATCCCTTCGGCGAGATTTTCGTGCTGATGCTTAATTATGATATGGGGTATTACAATGCCGTTGTCCGAACACTATTCCTGCGCAGTATTTTGATTACGCTGGTGATGACGGCGATCCTGGCGACGCTGGCATCCCTGGTGATCGATCGTGTTTTGATCAGCAAGGTGCTAAAGTTTCGTATTAAACTGCAGCGTGCTTGCGAGGGTGATTATTCTGCCTGGGTGTCACAAGAACAGTCGATCCCCGAATATCGCGACATTGCCGAGGGCTTTAATAGTCTGGTAAGGGCTGCGGCGCAGCGTGAGAGTGATCTGGCCAGGCATGCCGAGGAATTGAGCGCGGCAGTTAACCAGCGTGATGTTCTGCTGCGGGAGATACACCATCGCGTCAAGAATAATCTGCAGATAATCAACAGTCTGATTGCCATTGAACAGGCAAGGGTGGATCCGTCATCCGGCGAAATGTTTGTCCAGATTGGAGCAAGGGTCAGGGCAATGTCCGCCGTCCATGAAATTCTGTATGAAGCGGAAAATTTGCGCGGGGCTCAGCTGGAGGACCTGGTAGAGCGGGTATTCCAGGCTGTGATGGCGGTTTACAATATTCAGACCAACGACTGTGCCTTTTCTTATGATTTACCCGAGCTGCTATTGGCAGTCGATCAGGCAATACCTTTGTCGTTGCTGATGACCGAGGCCTTCACCAATGCAATGAAATATGGCCGGAAGGGCGGCAAGGTTCAAATACAGGTTACTGCACGTTTGTTGCCAAAGGGCTGGATGCTGCAGATCAGGGACAATGGAAACGGCTTTCCTGATTCGCTGGAAAGCAGCGAAGGCTTTGGATTTGTGTTGATGAAAGGGCTAGCAGAACAGCTCGACGGAACCTTCGAAGCTTTTAACGACAATGGGGCCATTGTTAGAGTGGACATCGGCGCTATGCTCTAGTAAAATACTCGGGATGTAAGCAAGCTGGCCTACATCAAGGAGGAGTTATGAAAAAAATGTCTTTGGGCGTAGTTGCCCTCGCAATGGCATCCCTGTTGCTGTTCGGTGCATGTGCCGAGCAAGGTGGCGCAAGTGTAATCGGGATTTCCAAGATTGTTTCCCATCCGGCTCTCGATGCTGTAGAGCAGGGGATTCAGGATGAATTGGCAGAGCAGGGTTATGAGTTTACCTATGATCTGCAGAATGCAAACGGTGATTTCAGTGCGGCCACTCAGATTGCTACCAAGTTCAAGGCTGATGGTGTAGCTTATGCGGTTGGAATTGCAACCCCAACCTCACAGGCGCTGGTGAATGAGATCGCTGATATTCCAGTAATTTATTCAGCAGTAACCGATCCGGTAAGTGCAGGGCTGGTTGAAACCTATGACGCAGCCGGTGGAAATGTTAGCGGCTACTCTGATATGACTCCAGTTGCCGAGCAATTGAGACTGTTGAGTGAAATGGTTGATCTGAAAGCACTTGGACATGTTTATTCAAGCGGCGAGGCCAATGCAGTTATCTTGGCTAACGTTGCTCGCGAATGGGCAGAAAAGAACGGTGTGGAATTTATCGAGGCTGCTGTAACAAACTCGGCAGAGGTTCGACAAGCCACCCAGGCCATTGCCGGAAGGGTAGATGCGATCTATGTAAGTACCGATAACACTGTCGTTTCTGCTTTGGCGGCCTTGGTGGATGTGGCTAATAGCGCTGGTGTTCCGGTGATGTCAGCCGACCCCAGCAGTGCCGAGGGTATTCCGGTGCTGGCTGCTCATGGTTTTAGTTACTATGCGATGGGTAGGGCAACCGGTCGCTTGATTGCTGAGCTTGAAGAAGGTACTAAAATTGGTGATATTCCAGTGATGTACATGACCGATCCGTCAGATGTCGATCTGCTGCTGAACCTTGATGTTGCAGAAGAGTTGGGAATCACCATTCCTCAGGAAATAATGGACAGCGCAACCACCGTTGTTCGCGACGGCAAGATTCAAGAATAAATGATAGAAGGTATATTTGTCGAAGGACTGGCATATGGGATAATGGTTCTGGGGGTGTTTATCACCTTCAGAATCCTTGATTTCCCGGATTTGACGGTTGATGGATCATTCCCTCTGGGGGCGGCAGTAATGGCTTCGGCGCTTACTGCCGGCTGGAGTCCGGTGATCGCCTTGTTTTTGGCCTTCGCTGCCGGTTGGCTGGCTGGATCTGTAACTGCCTTGATCCACAATAAACTGAAGGTCCCCAACCTGCTGGCTGGTATTTTGACCATGACAATGCTCTGGTCGATCAACATACGTGTGCTGGGAGGCAAGGCCAACTTGCCCTTGCTTCGACAAAGTACCATGATTTCCTGGGCCAGAGGCTTACTGGATGGCATTGTTAGCCCGGATTGGGCGGTGCTAATTTTCTTTATCGTAGTTGCTATCGGGATCAAGCTTTTGCTGGATGTGTTTTTTGTTACCGATTTGGGATTAACACTGGGCGCATTGGGTAATAACGAGCAGATGGTAACCAATCAGGGTGTAAATACCGAGACGATGAAGACCATTGGCGTCAGCCTTTCCAATGCTCTTGTGGCGGTTTCCGGGGCTATGGTAGCTCAATACCAGGGATTTGCCGATGTAAACCTGGGGCAGGGAATCATCATTGCTGGTCTGGCATCAGTAATGATAGGGGAATTCCTGTTAAAATCAAACCGTATCTGGGTGCTTACCTCCAGGGTTCTGCTTGGTTCGATTCTGTATCGAGCCTTGATGTATCTGGGAAGGTATTATGGCTACTATATCAATTTGACGCCGAGTGACCTAAAGCTGATAACCGGCTTGTTGATTATCGGTTCGCTGATAGTGACCAAGCTGAGACGGGAGCGAAGTCATTACGAAAAGCAGGTTTTGCAGGCTGCTAGCGATCAGGAGTCAAACAATGGTTGAATTACAGCAGGTTACCAAGGTTTTTAATCCTGGTACACCAAATGAAAATGTCGCGATCCGAAACCTGAGTTTGGCGATTCAGCCGGGTGATTTTATTACAATTATCGGCAGTAACGGGGCCGGCAAATCCACCCTCTTCAATCTGATAGGCGGGACCATCTCGCCAACCATGGGGAAGCTGTTTGCTCACGGCAGGGATGTTACCAGAGAGCCTGAATACCTGCGTTCCCGCTACATTGGGCGGATTTTTCAGGATCCTTTACTGGGTACAGCCGGCAACATGTCGCTTGAACATAACATGATGATTTGTGCGTATAAGGGCATCAAAAGTCTAAAGATCAATCTGAATTCAAAGCGCCGTGAATTTTTCCGTGATCACCTGCTTGCTCTGAAAATGGGGCTTGAAGACCGCCTGAAGGACAATGTCGGGCTTTTATCGGGAGGACAGCGTCAGGCGCTTACCCTGTTGATGATGGTGCTTTCCAAGCCTGAGTTGATCCTGCTGGATGAGCATACCGCCGCACTCGATCCGCATAACGCTGAACTGGTAATGGAATTGACAAGCCGTTTCGTACAGGAATATCAGCTTACAACCGTGATGATCACCCACAATATGCAGCAGGCGCTGCAATTTGGTAACCGGCTGATAATGATGGATGCCGGTGAAATTATCTATGATGTCAGCGGCGAGGAAAAGAGGCAGCTAACGGTGGCTGGGTTGATAGAGAAATTCCGCGCTATCAGACATCAGGATATAAATAACGATGAGCTACTGCTCTCCTGATTTAAATTTACGCCTATCGCCGGTTTTTGATTAAGAGCTGGCAAATATTTTCCAGATTATCCTCATGAGCTTTGATAACCATGTTCGCAAAGTCTTCGACGGCTTGCATGTTGGTATCGCTGCTGTCATCCATCGCCTCTGATATGCCGGAGTCCAGCGGAAGCGTAATTCGAAAATAATCTACGCCAGGCAGTTTTTTCAAGTGATAATCCGCAATCGAGGTTTGCGCGTCGTTGGTAAAGGTGAAAAGTGGCACATTGCGTATTGGAGAAACCCAATCCATGTAGCCCCAGTTTTGAATCTCTTCGTAGTGGTAGGCGCCATGCAGGGAGCCGGAGCCAATGGAGAGTACAGCGAAGCGTTTGGCTTTTGGAAAGATCTTGCGGGCTTCGACATAGGCGGATAGGGCCGGATTGTTGCAGATCATGGCGCCGTCTATCAGGCATAATTTCTTGGCGGAAATGTCAGGATCATCTGATAGTTCACTGATGAGCGCAGGCTTAAAAAAGGTTGGGGCTGCTGTAGTTGCACGGGCGACGTCACGAAGATAAAAATTTGGATCGCCGTTGGGTCGGTCCATGCGCTTTTTGAATAAATAGGGGGAACGGCTCACGGTATCGTAGGCAGTGATGATTAAATTGGTCCGACATTCCTGTAGTTTAAGATCCCCGAACATCGAATAAAGGATTCTTTCCAGGGGTTTGACGCTGTATTTTTGGGTGAAGGCCTGTCGAACGGAGCGCAGTGCAAAAAACCTGTCCGGGGGAAATATCTTTTTACTAAGTCGTCGATAGATGTCGCTAATTCTTGACAGGGTAATTGGTTGTGGGGTCTTTGCGCTGGAAGATCCCAATAATAGGGGTTTTTCGACCTGATCAGGCATGCTGAGTCCAATGGCTACCAGGGCGCCAGTGCTGCTGCCGGCAATAACGTCGAAAATATCTCCTAATGGTGTTCTGCATCCCTTGCTGTGGAGACGCTGTTCAAGGTTTTGCAGTACCAAAGATGCAATGATGCCGCGCACTCCTCCGCCATCCATGCTAAGGATTAGAACGGTTCGGCGGCGAAACAATCTTTTGATTTTGCGTAACATAGTGTCCTCCACGGTCAAACCCGAGAAATCAGGCTGTCAGTAATTGTTGCAATTGATCGCGCATATCTGTCAGGGCTTGCTGGTAATATTCGTTTAGTTGCGCCATGGCTTTTTGCAGATATTGTTGAAATTCAGGGTCTGAGGCAGGATCGAGCTTAACCTGTTGCCCTGTTTGTTGTGCATAGGCTTGTTCCTTCTGCCTTAAGCGTGCTGCAAATTGTTGCTGCAGGTTTTCAAGCAGTTGGGTTTTTTCCTGCTGGTACTGTTCAAAAAACTGCTCCAGTTGTTGGAAAACAAGTGGCAGGTTGCCATTAGAGCTGATCGACATGGCTGCGTTTTTGATTGGCTCAAGTTGAGTCGCTTGGTCGCTGCCGTGTGGCAAGCCCAGGTGAGAGAGCAGAACCTCCACATAGCCTTCCTGAACAAACGGACGGTCCTTGCCGGAAAATTTTTTTAGTGAAGATTTAAGTTCTTTGGTAATTTCGGCGGGGGCCTGGCCGTCTTGCATGGCAGACATAAAACGGGCAAAGAGCCGCTTACCATCCTGGCGCCGTTCATTCTGGTTCAGGCGTTCGGCGTTGCCCTGGATGTTGTCGGTTTTTTCCAGGGCGATTTCCAATGCGCTTTTTATCCGTGACATTCCTTATGCTCCTTGGCAGTATAATGTAGCTGGCAAGAGTATCGATTTCAAGCTGATGAGCTGATATTTTTGTGCCATCCTTTTGCCGAGCATATTGCCTGAAGGGGGTAATCATGCTCACTCAGCGGCAGCCGGGGGAAAATTTGCTGGTCAAATCCTGCACCGATGGTAGAGACCTTGGCGTGATTATGGGAAAGCCCGGCAAGAAAACGGTCGTAGTAGCCTTTGCCCCGTCCGATCCGACCCCCGTCAAAAGAGAAGGCTCGCCCCGGAACAATAATCACTGTGTTGGCAGGTTCGGCATTAGCAGGTTCGGCATTTATTTGGAAGCGTTTGCCATCATCCATGATGAACCACATGGCTGTCGAGGCCTTATCATGGTCGACGGTGGCGATTTGAACTCCGGCTGGCAGCATGCTGATGAGCGGTAAAAGGGAAACCTCATCCGGCAAGGCTTTATAAATACAGACGGTATTCGCCTCTTTGATTTGCTGACTGGCTGCCAGGTTTGAACACAAAGCATGGCTTTGTCTTTGCCGCTCATCAGGGGGCAGGTTTGCAATGCTGGCCGCAACCAAACGTCTTATTTCATTTTGTTTTTGCGCAATCGTCATTGAAAGGGAACGGCCTGCAGGCTCTCTTGTAATTTGTGGGCAACCATCAGCAGGCCCGGAGCAACAAGCTCACAGCGATTGCGGCCGTTGTTTTTTGCCCGGTACAAGGCCTGATCGGCTTCCTTGATAAGTTGCGTCGGGTTTGATTTTAGTGGGTGAGTGCAGTGGGTTGAGCCGATGCTGATGGTAATCTTCAGATCAAGGTGATGGTATTGCACGGACATTTTTTCTACTGACTGGCGGATGCGCTCGGCTGCAATATATGCAGAACGTTTGGAACATTGGGTAAGCAGAACAAGGAACTCCTCGCCGCCATAACGGGATACAATGTCTTCTTCGCGTACGCTTTCTTCTATGGCGCGAGCCAGCTGGAAAAGGATGCGGTCCCCGGCAAGGTGGCCATGGCGGTCATTTACCTGTTTGAAATGATCGATGTCTATGGCCAGTAGCGCGAAGCTTGAATGGTAGCGACCGACACGGTTCATTTCTTCTCTTAAACGCCGCAGGAAGAATGCATGATTGTAAAGCCTGGTCTTGAAATCGGTCACCGAGCTGGTGTAGTGGATAACATTTTGCAGGCCGATTGAGGCATACTCAAAAAGCATTTGAATATAGGTTCGCTCTTCCTGTGAATACTCATCTTCCAGAACTTTTTTGCCAAGAACGACAAAACCGTAAAGTCCGGTGAGGCCGTTCAAAGGGATGATGATGTCGGGGAGCAAAGGCTTTAGCTTTTCGGCGCATTGCGGGGCCTCTTCCAGCATCCTCGAGTAGTCCACAGCCGCAGGTAATTCGCCAAAGTACTCACGGTAGGGCTCAAAATCCTCCACGCAAACCGGACACCGCGCCGGCCGTAGATTTTGAAAGCAGATGCTGTTCACTGTGTCATCGGTTTCGTCCTGATGCAGGAATACGACCAGATAGCTGGGTATGAAGCGCTGCATCAGACAGGAAGAAAGGTGTGCAACCAATTCTTCTTCACTGGTCTTGGTGAACATCTCCAGTGATTGTGAGATCAGTTCTTCGTAGTCATGAGCTTTAGTCTGGAAGTCCTGCAGCTGCTCCAGCAGACCGACGTGCTCCAGGGTTTTGTATTCTCTCAAGGACTCTGACTGCATTAAGCAGATTATAAACCCTAATCCAGTCTCGTGCCATACCAGAAGTGAAAAATTGGGACGGATTGTGTTGCAGTAAGTGTCAGTTGGTTCTATTTTGAAGATATGGAATACGTACAGCAGGTTATGGACCAGATGCCGCCCCGATATTTTACTTCATTTCCACCGCCAAGGCGCGAGAAGCATGCAGAGGCCCTTGGCAATTTAGGCGAGGACGGCCTTTCTGCTGTTTTTGTTGAGTTGGAGAGTGCCGGTCAAGAGGCCCAGGCTTGCGCCAGGGTTACCGTGATTGCCTTTGATGTGCCCGGCCTGTTTGCGGTTTTGACCGGTACGATGGCTGTTTTTGGCTGTGAAATATATTCTGGTTTAAGCTGCACCGCTGTTCCACAAAGCGCAGGGGGATATCGCCCGCTAAGTGATCAGCGGCGCAGGATCATTGATGAATTTACCGGAGCGGTGCCGCAGAATATTGAGGCAGGCATTTGGCGCGCCCAGCTGGAATCAAGCCTTCAGCAAGCTGTTGATCGTTTTACCGGGGGCAGCCAGCAGGATGTTCTGGAGTTAAGGCGTGAGTTGGCCCAGTCGGTTGCCGATATCCTGGCAAAGCAGACTAGCGTGGCGGGGACTGTTCTTCCCCCGATTACAACGGATGTGAAGTCCGGTGATGAGGGGACAAGGATAGCCTTGACCAGTACTGATACCCCCTGCTTTCTATATTCGGCCGCTGGAGCGTTGAGCCTTCATGGTGTCTCGG
>CAZDYA010000008.1:2456-14852 GCA_964509515.1 uncultured Spirochaeta sp. | reverse complement strand
GTTTGAATCATCTGAGAATCAGCATGTGCAAGCAGTCCAGCGGGGCAGGAATCGGGATCCCATTCAATACTGATACCCTTGGGTTTTGCAATATTTCTTTTGATATCTACTACCAAATCAATGGTCTGAACCAGATCCAGGGCTACCGGCTTACATACAAGCTCTCCAGTATGCATGCGTGACCATGTCAGCAAGTTTTCCAGCAAAGAAAAGGTGTGGCGGGATGTAGTATGAATATACTGGGCATAGGTAGCGATTTCCTGATTGGGGGCCTCTTTGCCCATTTCTTCCAGCATAATGGAGAAGTTGATTATCGCATTAAATGGGCTTTTCAAATCATGGGAAATAATGCTGAAAAACCTGTCCTTTGTATTGTTGGCATCTTTTAGATTTTGTTCACTTTCGGCGAGCTCTCTGAATAATACGTTGTAAGGGCGCTGTAATAAGTTGGCAATAATCGAACGGTAAATAAGGTAAAATGAAAAGATTTTTAGAATATGGCCGACAACATTTAAAACACCGTAGTTATCGGAGTATAAGGTAAATGAGAGCTCACTCAACACGGTAAGCAGGATGGATACGACAAAAAGCTTCAGCAAAAGAGGATCGTGGTACTTTTTGTCACGGATAAGCAGTCCAAGCGCCCAGAGCAGGATCGCAATGATAGCGTACTCACTGACAAGCTTGAACATGGTTTGGCCTTGGCCGGCAATAAAGGCTTCCGGGAAAATCTTCCAGACGAAGATGCTTAACAAAGAAAGCACTGTTACGCCACCAAAGATGGAAAAGAAAAACAGCGAGCTGGTCTGCTTGATTTTCTTCCATGGAACAATGGCATATAGCAGGATGCTGACGCTTTCGATCCCGCGGGCAACTACCCAAATCTGGTTAGCATAAAAATCATAGTCGGGGAAAATCCCCATTCCCACATAGGCAAAGGTATGGAAAAAATCAAGTACGGCAATACAGAGATAGGCTATCCCTAAAAATACCAGTCCATGGTCGCTACTTATGCGGCGGGTGTTCCAGGCAACGACAAAGATTCCCCCGGCAATTACTATGCTGTAAATTTCAACAATCGCATGAAAGAGCAGGTAATTATGGCGGCTTAAAATATAAAGAGCTACGGTGATAATCACCGTAGCTACAGCTGCAAGACTAAAAAAGACAGGTTTGGAAAATGGCCGAATTGCCAGCTTGTTCATGGAACAAGTTTGTATCGAAATCTGCCTTAAGTCAAATATCAATTGCGGTTTTTGACGACAATATCCTCACAGTCGCCTATGCGGCGAAAACGCTCATAACGCTGGTCGGCCAGTTCAGGCCCGGAAAGCTTCAATAAATCTGAAAGCTGTCTGGCAATTGCCTGCCCGACTGATTCGATAGTTGCTGCCGGGTTACAGTGGGCCCCGCCTGCTGGTTCGCTGATAATTTCATCTATGACCTGAAATTTTAGCAAATCATGAGCCTGAATTTTTAAGGCCTCGGCGGCTTCTGTCGTGCGGCTCGAATCGCTCCATAGAATGGCTGCACAGCCTTCGGGAGAAATCACCGAATAGATTGCGTTTTCCAGCATTAATACCTTGTTGGCAACAGCAATCCCCAAAGCTCCGCCGGAGCCGCCTTCGCCGGTGACCACACTGATTACAGGTACCTTGAGGCCGGCCATCATCAGCAGGTTGGCGGCAATGGCTTCGCCCTGGCCGCGCTCTTCGGCGGCGATGCCGGGATAGGCACCGGGAGTGTCGACAAAGGTAATAATGGGGCGGCCGAATTTCTCGGCCTGCTTCATCAGCCGGTGTGCCATCCGGTAGCCCTCTGGATGTGCCATGCCAAAATTATGGCGGGTACGGTCATCGTGGTCGCGGCCCTTTTCGTGTCCAATTACGGTGACTGGAATTCCGTGGAAAAATCCCACGCCGGCAATCAAGGCCGAGTCATCACCGAAGCGGCGATCGCCGTGCAGCTGGATGAAGTCGCTTATCAATTCACGAATATAGTCACTGGTCTGTGGTCGGCCAGCATGTCTGGCTGTTTTAATGAGCTGGGCGAAGGGGTTTTCGTGCTTGTTGTTATTCGCTGAATCAGCACAATCAGCACAATCATCGGTTTTTGCCGGCGCATCCAAAGCCTGAGCCTTGTTCTTGTCTGTCTTCTTGTGTTTTTTGTTCCACTGCTTGTCCGCGGCACTCAATTCAGTGTGATCAATTTCTTTCGGGGTATCGCGGTGTAACTGAAAAAAGGTATGCAGAAGATCACGGATGTCATGGCGGTCGACGACCATGTCAGCCATCCCATGCTCAAGTATGAATTGGGATTTCTGAAAACCAGGCGGCAGGTTTTGCTTGATGGTCTGCTGAATAACCCTGGGGCCAGCAAAGCCGATCAGGGAATCCTTTTCGGCCAGAATAATGTCAGCGACGGTGGCAAAACTTGCAGTAACCCCGCCGGTGGTGGGGTGGGTTAACACCGAGATATACAACAGCCCGGCTTCTGAATGGCGGTTTACCGCTGCGCAGGTTTTGGCCATTTGCATCAGGGACACGATTCCCTCCTGCATGCGGGCGCCACCGGAAGCGCAGAAAATTACTACCGGTAAACGCTCGCTGGTAGCCCGTTCGAAAGCCCGGGTAATTTTATCTCCTACGACTGAGCCCATGGACCCCATCATGAAGGCCGAATCCATTACTACCAACATGTAAGGTATTCCCCCAAGGGTAGCACGTCCGGTAATTACGGCTTCTTTTCGTTTGCTGCGGTGTTGTGCCTGGCGGATTTTCTTATCGTATTCGGGAAAATCAAGCGGATCGCAGGTCGACATATCCTTGTCAATTTCTTCAAAGGAGTATCTATCCTTAACAAGCTTTATTCGGTATTTGGATTCCATTGGATAATGGTATCCGCAGTCCGGGCATACATTTCTTTCAGGGCTTAATACACCGAATAAAAAATGCTTGTCACCACAATGTTCACATTTGCTGTATAATCTCATACATACTCCTTAGCGCGTACGCAGCATCAAGGAGTATTGCTCCTGCTCGTCGGCATCTCCGCCCAGCGGTTCTGCCTGAATCCAGTACTCTCCGGGGGCAAGGTATTGCTGGATGCGGGCATTGTAATTGCTGCCGCCGTCATCATCGGTAGCCAGCTGGTTTCTTTGTGAATCATACAGGTAAAGATAGGTGTCGATGTTCCCGGTGGTTTCAATTTCTACTGTCGCGGCTTCTCCCAGAATAAAGCGATAATAATCAATATCGCCTTGGGGGCTAAAACTGGCCCGTGTCGGACTGGTGTTAGGCTCAATGGCGGTCGCCGAATCAAAGCTGTCATTGGGCTCGAGGTCATCACGTACCGCTGTAAGAAAACTGAAGACCAGACTTACAGGCCCGGTGTCACTGCCGTAGGCTGCAACCTGAACGTAGTATGTCCCTCCGCGTAAAACACTAACCCGCGCGTTGTGACCATTGCCACCATCGTCGTCATAGCTTATCTCGTTGTAATTTTCATCATATAGTTTAAGGGTCGTATCGATTGCTGAGTCAGTCTCAACCCGAAGATACTGATCACCCTGCTGGGTAGGCACTGAAATGCGGTAGAAGTCAGTGTCTCCCTGGGGAAATATCTGGGAGTTGTAGCGGCCCTGAGCCTCAATCACGGTAGCCTGATCAATATAATCATTCGGCTCATCCTCACCCAATTCGTACTGAATGTTGGCGATGTTAAGTCCGTAGGCCCCTGTTGTATCACTGCTTAGCGGGCGCACGAGTAGAATGACCGGCAGACTATCTGTTGAAATGCTAACCTTGGCATTCATATTGTTGCCACCGTCATCGTTGCTCATTATCGTTGCCCGGCTGTTGTATTCAAATACGTCAATGTAAGTATCAATTTCACCGCTTGTTTCTATTGTAAGGTAATTCCCGGTAAGTTCATCAACGGCCGGGTTCAGAAGAAAATAGTCACCATCATCTCCGGAATGAAATGTCAGCTGATCAAGCCTGCCGGTGCCGGGCCATTCGCGCGGGGTCTCCATGGAATCCGGCTCGCCAAAATCCGCAAAAACACCAGAACCTGAATCATCAGAAATAAACATGCCATGGAAATCCTGTGAGTTGGGCAGCGAAGCCGTCCAGCTGGCCAGCACCCGCTGACTTTCTTCTTCGGCAATCTGAAAATTCAAGGTGATACCATCACGGGCAACCTGGGCTGTTGCAAAGAAGCCAATCTCTGCTTGCACCGGCTGAATCCTTCCCTGATCGTCCGGTACCGAAGTTACAACATATAGCCCCTCATCGACCATGATACTTGTCATTGGTCCTCGCAGGAAACTGCCAAAGTCGACCAGTTGATTTCGCAGAAAGACTCCGCGCCATGAGATCGTCTTTTCGGTACCTATTCGCGACTTGGCGCGTGCAATTTGGCTTTGCGCTGCCGAGATCAGTCTTTGTACTTCCGGGCTTTCTATTGTAGTTTGCGCCATCGCCGGCATGCTTGCTGCTAGTAACAACAGTGCAATCATGGCTATTTGCAATTTCCTCATTTTATCCTCCACATCCCTCATTATGGCATTAGTCTAACACAAAAGAATACCTCATTCCATTATTCATTTTGAAATGTCTAGCCTTCGGCTTCGAAATTGTGGCAGAATACCACATCATGAACATCAATTATGCAAGGCGAATGTCGCAGTTAAAGGCCTCCGAGATACGTGAAATCCTGAAGGTGACCGAAAATCCACAGGTTATATCTTTTGCTGGCGGCTTGCCGGCTCCTGAACTATTTCCTGTTCAAGAGATCCTGCAGGTCAGTCGGCAAGTGCTCCAGGAGTCCGGTCAGAAGGCCTTGCAGTATACCACCACCGAAGGCTACGCCCCCTTGCGTTCATGGATAGCCGGCCGCATGAACCAGCGTTTGGGCACGGCCTTCGACGCCGATAACATCCTGATCACCCATGGCTCGCAGCAGGCCCTTGATCTGACCGGCAAGGTTTTGCTGGATGAAGGCGATGTGGTGCTGTGTGAGAGCCCAACCTATCTGGCTGCGATTAGCGCCTTTAAGGCCTACGGCTGCCGTTTTGTCGAAGTACCCACCGACCAGGACGGCATGATCATGGATGAGCTGGAGAACATCCTGTCGGCGACCGAACGCGTCAAGTTGATCTATGTAATTCCTGATTTTCAGAACCCTACCGGCAGGACATGGACCATGGAACGGCGGCAAAAGCTGGCTGAACTGGCCGAAAAATTCCAGGTTGCTGTTCTTGAGGACAACCCCTACGGCGAGCTTCGCTTTGAAGGGCAATCATTGCCATCGCTTAATTCGCTTGAGAAACAAGGCTACGTTCTGTGCACCGGCAGTTTTTCAAAAATCTTCTGCCCCGGCTACCGCATCGGCTGGATTGCCGGCGACAAAGAGATTATTCGCCGCTATGTGTTGGTCAAGCAGGGGACAGATTTGCAGTGTAACACCCTGGCACAGATGGAAATCTCCAGGTATCTGGAGATGTACAACATCGATGAGCATATTACCCGTATTACCGATACCTACCGCAAAAGGCGGGACCTGGCTATTCAAACCATGGAACAGGAATTCCCTGCCAGTGTCAGGTTCTCACGTCCACAAGGAGGGCTTTTCGCCTGGGTTGAACTTCCGCAGGGCATCAATGCCCGGGATGTATTGGCAGCCAGCTTGAAAAAGGATGTCGCCTTTGTTCCCGGCGGAGCATTTTTTCCGAATGGCGGTCACGAAAATACCTTTCGTATCAATTTTTCCAATATGCCGGACGACAGGATTGTTAAGGGGCTGACCATTCTGGCCGAAGTAATCGCAGAATTCCTTGCATAGAGGGGGGGCAAATATCGGCCAGCATATCAATTGACTGATGCTGGCATGCCCTTTACACTATGGCCTTCGAGGCTTGAATGAAGATAGTAATACTGGGCGCTGGTCTGCGTGGTTTTCAGATCGCCAAGCACCTGATAGAAGAACACCGAAACGTTGTAATGATTGAGCCTGATCCCAAGGTGGCGGCTTTTGCATCAAACAAGCTGGATTGTCTGGTAATTCAGGGCTCTGGCAATAATCTTGCAATTTTGAAGCAGGCCCAGGTAGGGGAAGCGGACATCTTTATCGGGATGACCGATTCAGACGAAGTGAATATGGTGGCTTGCGGCTTGGTATCCAGCGAGTTCACGGTTCAAACCAAGATTGCCAGCATTCGCAACCTTAGTTATATCGGTTCTGAGGGTCTTTCTGGAAAGATACTTGGCATTGATTACATCGTTAATCCTGAGGCCGAGGTTGCCCGTGCAATTTACGAAAGCATCGACAAGGGTGTGCTCAGCGATGTCATCACCTTTCAGAATACCGATTTGCAGCTGCATAACATACGTGTGCCACACAATTCCCGTTTTGACGGCAAGCATGTAAAAACCATCCGCCGTTTTATGGGAGAATATGACTTCCTGATTACGGCTATCAGTCGCGAGATGGAGGCCAGCATTCCATCCGGGGATACCGTTATCAAGGGTGGCGATGTTCTTTCCATCATTACTGAGCAGAAAGGAATGACCAAGATATTTCGGACTCTCGAAGTTCAGAAAACCAGGATACGCAAGATATTGCTGGTTGGCGGTTCAAAGACGGCCCGCTTTTTACTCAGGCATTTTTCGGCTCAGCAGCGCCGCAATTGCGCGCTGGTAGACTCTGATTCTGAAACCTGCAAGGAGTTTCAGGCCTGGTATCCGGAAATCCTGGTGATCAGGGCCGACATTACCGATGAGGTGCTTTACGAAGACGAGGATATTGCCAGCTATGATTTGATTGTAACGGTTACTGATAACGATGAGCTGAATATCCTTACCGCAATTTACGCCAAGAAGATCGGCGTTTCTCGCAGCATCGCACTGGTTAAACACAATAACAATTACATGAGGCTGGCCCCGCACCTGGATATTGATTCGATAATGGTAATGAGTACATCGACGGTCAATTCTGTTTTGCGGTTTATCCGCGGCAATCAGTATTCTTCTGTCTATTCCATTTTGGAGGGCAAGATTGAGGTTGTTGAATTTCTTTTGAAAGAAGATTCCCCGGTCGCGGGCAAAAAAATCAGGGACATCCGCCTGAAAAGCCGTGCCCTTGTTGCGGCTGTTATCCGGCAGAAAAAAAATATTGTTCCGTCCGGCGAAACGGTGTTATTCCCCGGAGATGTACTGCTGATTGTTTCTGACAGGCTTTCCCTGGATGATGTCATGAAGGTTTTCATCTAAGGGGGCAGGGGATGCATTTTTTTTATGTGCTAAGGCTTTCTGCCATTATTCAGGTCGTTCTATCCGGGATTATGCTTATTCCTGCCGGCATAGCTTTATATTGCCATGAAACAGCTGCCCTCAAGGGCTTTTCGCTTACCATAATAACGGTATTGGCGATTGCCGCCCTGTATTTGCTGGCTACCCGGAATGCGCCTCGTAAAGTGCTTTCGCCCCGTGATGGGTTCTTTTTTGTAACCTCAAGCTGGATACTGGCGGCCGCTTTCGGCGCACTACCGTTCTTCTTTTCCGGTGCCATCCCTGCCTATGTCGATGCCTATTTCGAAACCATGTCCGGCTTTACCACAACCGGAGCATCAATCCTGACCGATATCGAAGCACTGCCGAAGAGCATTTTGTTCTGGCGTTCGCTGACTCACTGGCTTGGTGGTATGGGTATCGTTGTGCTGATGGTTGCCATTCTTCCCCTGCTCGGGGTGGGTGGCACCAGGCTGGTCGGAGCCGAATCGCCCGGGCCGCAGGTGGACAAGTTTACCCCGCGGATTACCGATAACGCCAAGATCCTCTGGATGATATATATCGGACTGTCCTTGTTGCAAACCGTTTTGCTGTTGTTTGGCGGCATGAACCTTTTTGACTCGCTAACCCATACCTTTGGAACCATGGCTACCGGAGGGTTTTCGCCCAAGGCGGCCAGTGTCGGGCATTATCAAAGCGCATATATTGATGGTGTTATTACGGTATTTATGGTGCTGGCCGGCTGTAACTTCGCCCTGTATTTTAAGGCCCTGCGCGGCAAGTTAAAAGACATCCTGCAGGATGGCGAGTTCAAGGCCTATCTGGCTATCTTCTTTATCGCGGCGATTATCACGACGCTTAACCTGCTTAGCCAGGGGGTCTACGATACCGCAGGCACGGCTTTCCGCTATGCATCTTTTCAGGTGGCCTCTATTCTTACAACCACCGGCTATGCTACCTGGGACTATGAGCTGTGGCCCAATTTCTCCAAGATCATTTTGTTCTTTCTGATGTTTATCGGCGGCTGCTCAGGGTCAACCGGCGGCGGCATCAAGGTCGTACGTATTGTCGCCCTCTTCAAGCTGTGGATCAACAATATCAAGTACATGCTGCATCCACGCGGAATATTTACCCTCAAGGTGGGGAATTCCATTATCCGCAAGGATGTCCTTTACACCATCTCTGGTTTCTTCGCCCTGTACATCTTTACCCTGCTGGGAACTACCCTGGTGGTCGGTAGCAGCGGCGCCGACCTGGAAACCGCAATTTCCACAGCCCTGGTCACCGTTGGCAATATCGGTCCCGGCTTTGGGGCCATTGGCCCGGCTGACAACTACGCCTTTTTCCCTGATTATGTTAAGTGGGTATTGTCTTTTGCCATGATGGCTGGTCGTTTGGAATTGTTTACAGTTTTTGCCCTGCTGACCAGGCAGTTCTGGAAGCGTTAGTTTAAATTGCGCTAAACGGAATGGCTATGCGGAATTCGCTGGCAGAAGGGAAGCATGTTGTTCCTGATAGCTGGTCTATCATGGCCAGGGCCAGCTTGTCCTCATATATGTCAGAAATGTCCTCATCGGCCAGGAAGCTGATTTCCATTTCGCTTTCTGATAATCCCAAGCTTAGTTTTATAGAATTGGCTTGTTTTCTGCAAACACGGGCCAGGGTTTCGACCAGTGCGAGCCCCAAAGGAGTCGCCGTTTCTGGTGCTATTAATATGCTTCTTTCGGCGTTTTTGTGCCAGTTTATTGTTACGCTGCAATTACCCTCTTTTTCTGCTATTGCCTGAACAAAGCCGATCAGAGGGACCGTGATATCACCAGTCTCATAGCAAGTATAGCGATATACTTCAATAATGGTATCCAGTCGGCGATAAAAGTCTTCAAGCCTCCATCCCTCATACTGAAGCAGCGAGACCAGGATTTGCAGCAGATTGCCAATCCGGTGTCTGATCTCTTGCATTAATTCAATGTTTTTTTCTTGAATTACGGCAAGCTCATTTGATCTTTCGATCAGCTCACTGGTTAAGCTGCCAGCTGCCGCTTGCAGGTAGGCATTTTTTTGTCGAAGGGTTTCGCGGGCCTCTGCCAAATCAGTAACATCATCGAATAAAACGAGTACATAAGCCTCGCCAAGGTAGGTCGCGAATTTGGTAGTAAAGGTAAAGTGCTTTCTAAGCCGTTTTCCGCATATATCAAAGTCGCGGATCATCTCTTGTTTGTAGACGGGTACATGTTCGGTAAATGACTTTATTATGCTGGCGCGCAGTTCGCATCGACTGCAATTGGAAGTTGAGCCGCAATCAAGATTTTCATCTTTTACAAAAGGGCAACCCATCGCATTCCCGCACAGTTCGCCAATTAGCTGATCCTCGGGTTTGTAAAACAGGGCAGAGAAGGCATCGTTAAAGTGCGCCAGGCGCGCGTCGCTATCGGCAAGGAAGATAGCTGTTGTTACATTTTTGTAAATATCGTTCAAAAAAGCCTTGGATTCCTTAAGGTCTGCAATATCCCATTTCATATCAGCCCCTAGTCATAAAGGTTTATTTTAATTCTAGTGGAATAAATGGTCTTATGCACGGTTTTGTTTGCGTTTTTTACAACCGGGCATTAAAGTGATAATTGAATTAGTTGTTTATAGGCCAAGGTGATTGATGAATAACAGTATCCTGTTAGTAGAAGATGATCCAATTACTTTAATTGTCACAAAGAAGGAGCTTGAGGCCTACGGTTATAGTATTATTAGCTCTCCTAACGGTGAAGATGCCGTACAAAAGATAAAAAACGATAATTCAATAGAACTGATCCTGATGGATATTGATTTGGGCAGCGGCATGGATGGAACAGAAGCCGCCCAGGAAATCCTGACTTTTAGAAATATTCCCATTGTTTTTTTGTCCAGCCATACTGAAAGGGAAATAGTGGAAAAGACTGAAAAAATTTCCTCTTATGGCTATGTTGTCAAAAATTCAGGTGTAACAGTTCTTGATGCCTCAATAAAGATGGCTTTTAAACTTTTTTCTGCCAAGAGAAATCTGGAGAATCAGGAAAAGAACACCATGTACTGGTTACAGAGATCCCCAATATGTACCAAGATCATTGATACTGACTTCAATCTTCAATTCATGAGTGATGCCGGTTTCGACATGCTGGGGCTCGAAAAAAACAATGAGCTATATGGCCAGCCGTATCCATTTTCGTTTTTTCCGAATGACTTCAAAAGCTTGATGGCGGAAAACCTGTTGTGTTCCAGGAATAGCAAAGTAACGAAAACAATCCAGGGATATACTTGCGATGCAATGGGGGACACGGTTTTTCTAAACTCCACAATAGTCCCGGTTTTGGATGATGATAATAGGGTGGAATACTTAATAGTTTTCTCTATAGATGGTACGAAAGAAAAGAATAGCTATAATGAGCTGGAAAAGCAGAGAGAGATTTATCGGCGTCTTTTTGATGAGCATTCGGCAGTAAAACTGCTTATAGATCTTGATGACGGTAGCATTGTGAATGCCAATAAAGCAGCAGAGAGGTTCTATGGCTATTCCAAGGCCCAGCTTTTTAAAATGAATATCAATGATATTAATTGCCTGACGCCAGCAGAAATTAAAAAAGAAATGTTAGCTGCCAAGGCAGGGAATAAAAATCACTTTGATTTTCAGCACCGCCTTGCAAATGGTGAAGTCCGTGACGTGCAGGTATTTAGTAACCGTATCGAGCTGAGTGGCAAAGATTACCTGCATTCCATAATTATTGATGTTACAGGTGGTGCTAATGAGTAACTATTCAACGGTGTATCTGCGGGAAGAGGGCCAATCCATATTGGTCAAAAATGGCCTGGATAAGCCGGTAGTATCAAATGAAACAATCCATAAGTGGCAGAATACCCTCAATCTGTTAAGCGAGATATTGGAGGTTCCGGCATCCCTGATCATGAAGATGACCGATACCGACATGGAGGTGTTTTTAAAAAGTGAGGGGACGGAAAACCCATATCCTGCTGATGGAAAGGACAGCCTGGGACATGGTTTATATTGTGAAACAGTAATAGGCCGAGATGGATATCTGTATATAAAGGACTCCCTGCAAGATCAGCATTGGAAGGATAACCCTGATGTTAAGTTGAATATGATCAGTTATATGGGCTTCCCCATCAGGTGGCCAGATGGCGCCGTCTTCGGGACAATATGTTCGCTTGATTCCAAACCTATCCGGCAGGACGAACGATTTAAAAAACTCATGCACCTTTTTCGGGATTCTCTTGAGGCAGATCTTTATAAGGAAGAAGAGTATGCATCTTCTTTAAAAGAGATTCAGATGAAGGAAAGAATGATCCGCGAGGCCCACCATCGGATAAAGAACAGCTTCAATCTTATTATCAGGTTTGTCCAGCTAAAGAAGTTTGGTAATGAAGTAGATATAAATACGCTTTTGATGGAACTTGAAGGCAAGATCAGGGCGGTTAGTCTTGTGCACGAGAAAATATATCAGTCGTTCTCCTTTGATGTATCGACAAAGGATTATGTTGAGGAGCTGGTTCGCAGTTCGATTCATAGCCTTTATGGAAAGGATATTGACTGTGTTGTTAAAGTTGAAGATCAAAATCTTGGAAAGAACATAGTAAATATTGGTATCCTGTTGGTTGAGTTGATAACCAATTCCATTAAGTACGTTTTTTCCAAATCAGAAAATTCCCAGGAGGGGATTACGGTAAAACTCTTCTCCAAGGGTGATGAATTATTCCTTGAATATCAGGATAGCGGAACCGGGCAGGTAGAGATATCAGAATCAGGTTATGGGACCCTATTGTTTAACGGATTAACCGAGCATTATGGCGGCCGTTTCCAGCTGGTCGGTAATAATCTGTTTAGGCTGGTGTTCAAGACAGCCCTGATAGCGGAGTAAAAAAGGGGTCACTGATGTGACCCCAGATTATCGGGCTGGCTGGTTGACCCGGCCGCCTGCCTGATTGGCCTGACTTGAATAAGCCAATGGGAGACGCCGGCGGGCGGGGCTCCCGGCCTCAATAGAAAAGGGGTCACTGATGTGACCCCAAATTATCGGGCTGGCCGGACAGTAAGCGTAGCGCAATGCCCGGCCTCAATAGAAAA
>CAZDYA010000008.1:0-2356 GCA_964509515.1 uncultured Spirochaeta sp. | reverse complement strand
ATTATCGGGCTGGCCGGACAGTAAGCGTAGCGCAATGCCCGGCCTCAATAGAAAAGGGGTCACTGATGTGACCCCAGATTATCGGGCTGGCCGGATTTGAACCGGCGACCCCAAGTCCCCCAGACTTGTACGCTAAACCCCTGCGCTACAGCCCGAAATGTCCTGCGAATGTAGCACACGGCATACTTTGCTGTCAAGCTTGTCATTACTGCTGATAATATATGAAAATACTGGCGTTTTTGTTTCATGTAGGTTATATTTTATTCAGGATGAATGGTGTACTTGGAATAGACGCAGCATCAGGGGGCTGGGTAATGGCTGGCCTCACTACTTCGAAAAAATGGGAAATCAGCTACGTCAGTAGTCCCCACGACTCACGCATGGGCATAAATGATGTTTTCCTGCCGTCGATTTTAATCGACCGTGTGGTCGACAGCCATTTATCGCTTATTGATATGCCTATGGCCTTGGTCAGTGAACAGGCTATTACCGCCTTGGGTGACCAGGGTCCTGCGATAGTCAACCAGCGGGAAGACGCCGTCAGGCGCTTGCTGCGGGAGCGTGTGCAAAACGGGGGCAGGCTGGTCAGCTCTGTTTTTAACGTGCCAATTCTTGAGGCCGTTTATGCCCAGGATTATGAAAGCGCAGTTCGTATTCACAAGGAAGCATCCGGGAAATCCATCTCCAAGCAGACCTGGAACATTGTTTACCGTATCAAGCAGGCCCGGGCCATTCTCTCTACTGTTCCATCCATGAAATATACCCTGCTTGAATCCCATCCTGAAACCTTGTTCCGTTTTTTAAATGAGACATGCGGTGGTGAGGCCATGTTGTCAAAGCGAACCCAGGACGGTATCGATCAGCGGGTTGGCTTGCTCGAAAAGGCAGTTGAAGGTTCCAGCGGGGCCTTTGAAGAGGTATGGCAGAACTGGGGAAAGGATGAAAGGGTACAAAAGGATGATATCCTTGACGCCATGGTATTGGCTCTCTGTGCATTGGGGGCGATAGAAACAGGCCATCTGACAACGCCGACCATCGTCGACGGCAAGCTTCATGATTTGGAAATTCCTTTGCAAGATTTTTGTGCCAGCAAACTTGGCGGAATGCACAGCCGTCGCCGTGATGTCTTTCAGGCCGCTCAGTTTCCAGAAGATTTTCCCTTTGATGATAAAGGCATTCCTTTGGCCATGGTATTTGCCGAGCTGCCTTATTGCTCCCTATGATCTATGTCCGAAAACAATCGAACCAAGCCTGACTATTGTTGCGCCTTCTTCAATTGCAAGGTCGAAATCTCCTGACATCCCCATGGATAGCTCCGGCAATTTAACCCCGAAACGAGCTCCGGCCGCATCCCGGATATCCCGCAGTCGGCGGTAACTGGCGCGCACCGCCTCCCGGTCATCGCTGTTTAGGCCGATGGTCATATATCCAAGCAACGAAAAATACGGCATTGCTAGTACCTGTTCGCTAAAGTCCAGTGCCTCATTAACCGCCACCCCCGACTTGCTTTCTTCCCCGCTGGTATTAACCTGAATCAAGACAGGCAGCTTTCGCTCTTCGGCGCTCAAAACGGCATGAAGCTTCTGGGCCAAACTCGGTCGGTCTAGTGTTTCCAGAACATCCGTGCAGCCCAGCATGTCCTTGATTTTGTTGGACTGCAGGTGACCAATGAAGTGTCGCTCAACAATGCCGGCATCATGATTGGCAATGTACTGCTGCACAGCTTCATGCTTGCTCAAGGCCTCCTGAATACGGTTTTCGCCGATCATGTTGGCCCCCGCGGCAATTGCCTGGCATATTCTTTCAGGCTCGACCGTTTTGGTTGCCAGTAAAATTTTTACATCATCAGGATTCCGCCCCGACGCACGGGCTGCCGCTGCAACCTGTTCCCTTACCCTGACAAGATTTTTCTGAATTATATCGCCTTGTGTGTCCATGAATTTACATTAGCCGGAAATTGGCCAGGCCCGCAAGTCAGGATTGATTTTGGCGGGCCATTACGGTTAGACAAAGCAAGGCGAGTGATTTATACTCGCCTTGGTATGATTAGCCGCGAAACCCTGTTGCGCACCATCGGCATTCTCCTTATTTTCCTGATCATGTATCTGGCCATGGTGCCTTTCGCTCCATATCTGCAGTCCGCCGGTGACTTTTTGGCCCTTCATGTCGGTCTTCCCGGCGCCTTTTTATATGTTTTTTTGGTTGATACCTTCATAGTCCCGGTAGTGCCTGATTTCATTCTACCCATGATGACCGATTGGCCCTTGATTCCGGTAATAATGACAATCTGCAGCGCCAGTATCCTGGGAGGTTTTTCCGGCTACTGGATCGGCCGCCTGCTGGGTCATCTGCGGAT
>CAZDYA010000007.1:0-14880 GCA_964509515.1 uncultured Spirochaeta sp. | reverse complement strand
TTTCCGGTGGGCTGGGCCCTTTGTACCGGAACCGTAAGCATGGCCGTCCTAATCGGTTGAACGGGTTCTTTTTGAACTACAGTCAGGCTGCGCTGGAAGCTTATGGCATATCTTCCATGTCCGAACTATATCGCGACTGGATGTTCCAGGTAGTTTTTGCTGCAACTGCTGCAACTATCGTTTCTGGTGCAATGGCTGAAAGAACCAAGTTCTCTGGCTACCTGATCTACAGCATGTTCATTACTGGCCTTATTTATCCGGTTTTTGGCCACTGGACATGGGGCGGCGGCTGGCTTTCAAGCCTCGGTTTTTATGACTTTGCCGGTTCTACCATCGTTCATAGCGTTGGTGGTTGGGCAGCTCTGGTTGGAGCCATCCTGCTGGGTGCTCGTAAGGGCAAGTACGTCAAGGTTAACGGCAAGACTACCGTCAAGGCCATTCCTGGACACAACCTGCCATTAGCAGCCCTTGGTGTATTCATCCTGTGGTTCGGCTGGTACGGATTCAACGGCGGCTCTACCCTATCGGGTGTTGCTACCAACATCGCTTCGGTCTTTACAACCACGACCCTGAGCGCTGCTGGCGGTGCTATCGCTGCCATGTTCCTGACCTGGATTTGGTTCGGCAAGCCTGATCCTTCCATGTCACTGAATGGTGCCCTGGCTGGTTTGGTTGGTATTACCGCTGGTGCGGACGTAATAAGCCCACTTGGCTCCATCATCGTCGGCCTTAGTTCTGGTCTGCTGGTAGTTCTGTCGGTCGAGTTCATCGACAAGGTCCTGCATATCGACGATCCGGTCGGTGCCGTATCTGTACACGGTGTTTGCGGTGCCTGGGGAACGTTAATGGTTGGTGTTTTCCACACAGAAGCAGGCTTGCTTTACGGTGGTGGCCTGGCCCAGCTTGGAAGTCAGTTCGTAGGTATCCTGGCAGCATTTGCCTGGGTAGCGGTTACAGCAGGAATAGTATTCGGCGTACTGAAGGTAACAGGCAAGTTGCGTGTCGATGAAAAAGAAGAACTTCAGGGTCTGGATATTAGCGAACACGGCATGGAATCCTATAGTGGCTTCCAGATTTTCAGCACAATGTAAGGGGGTGAGAGTATGAAATTAATTACGGCGTTCATTCAGCCCCATAAGTTGAATGAGGTTAAAGAAGAGCTTTTCAAGGCTCAAATATTCAAGATGTCAGTAACCAACGTTCTTGGCTGCGGACAACAGAGAGGTTATCACGAATCATATCGCGGGGTTGATATCGAGGTAAATCTG
Organism: uncultured Spirochaeta sp.; assembly: GCA_964509515.1. Classification (GTDB taxonomy): domain Bacteria; phylum Spirochaetota; class Spirochaetia; order DSM-27196; family DSM-8902; genus Spirochaeta_B. The sequence goes on along the minus strand of CAZDYA010000007.1, from coordinate 13,612 downwards.
CTTAAAAAAACCCGCATTGAGATCGCAGTAAACGATGAATTTATGCAAGCAACCATCGACGCGATCATCAAGGGCGCCCGGACCGGAGAAATCGGCGATGGCAAGATCCTGGTTTCGACCCTTGACGAATGTGTACGCATTCGTAGCGGGGAAAAAGGCAATACTGCCATCGGCTAATCGCCAAAGGCTAATCGCCACAAACAAAAAAGACTGCCTGCAATATTGCCGGCAGTCTTTTTTTATTCAAGTGAAAAAATTTATACAAATGATCGACAAGTCTGAAAAGTAGAATCAGGAACTGTAGCGATAGCTTCCCTTACCGCTTGATAAGCCGCGCTGTAATTTTCGTACTCCAATGAATACTCTTTATGTTGTGCCTGACAAGGCTCATATACCGATGCTATTCGGACAATGCTTTCAGCAATTTCTGGCAAACTCCCCTGCCCCGCCAAACAGGCAAAACCACAAACGGCCCCACCCAGCAATTCGGCCTCCGGAATCTCCGGGATCTCCAGGGGGACCCCAATAATATCAGCCTTCATCTGGTTCCAGACAGGATTTCGGGTTTGGCCCCCACAGGCCCTTACCGATTCAACCGGACCAACCGACTTCCGAAGAATTTCCAATGTTTCTCGCACGGCAAACCCGATTGACTCAACAACAGCCCTCCCCATCTCGGCGGTACCATGAGATGCCCCCAGACCGAAAAACATGCCATGACGAAACTCCCATGATGCCCCCCTGTGCAATGAAGGAAAAAACCATGGCACAGGCGGACGCGCATCTGAAATCACCTGCAACATCTGCAGATAGGATACATCCTGCATACCGGTGAAGCGGCGGAACCATTCGAACAGTAAACCAGTGGAACTTAGAATACCGGAAACATTCCACAAACCCGGGATAATGTGCGGCAAGGTGCGAAGCATCCCATCTTTAACTGGATGAGATGTGCAATAATTAATACCCTCCGAGCTGCCAGCTCGGTCACAAACCATCCCGGGCTTGATAGTGGCAGTGCCAAGCAAACTCATCAGAAAATCACTGCCAGTAGCCGCGCAAGAAAGCCCTTTGCTCAAACCCAATTCGGCAGCAACATCGTCCTTAAGGTGGCCAACCAAGGCCCCTGGCCTGGCAAAATCAGGGAATAATTCTGCATCAAGCGAATATTCAGCAAGGTCTTGTTGATTCCAAAAATATTCATCAAAATCTACTGAAGGACTGGCAGTGTGCATTTCACCACAAAAGCAAAACATCACATATTCCGCACAGGATAAAACCCGATGCGTACGACCAAAAAGATCCGGTTTATGCTGTCGAAACCACTGAAGCTTGGGCAAAAAGAATGAACTGGTTTTTTCCAGCCGCAATTCGCGGCCATCAAGCCACAACAAGACCATTCCCAGATCGTTTCCCTTCAAATCAACGGGAATAAGCGAAGGTCCATTTCCACTGATAGCCAATACCGCGGCCTGTAGTCTACCCGGCAGCTGACCGATGGCCTCTCTTACACTTTGATAAACATGCGCAGGGGTCAGTGCAGCGTAGCTGTCATCAGGATAGCAAATATCACTACGTCCAAAGGCATGCAAAACACCAGATGAATCAATCAATCCAGCCTTTACACTGGAGGTCCCAATATCCACCGCCAAGCACAAATCATGCATCATGAGGCTTATCATGGCATTGCTGCGGTTACTGGTCAACAGCGGAAAAAATTGCTATATTTTCGACATGAAAAAGATGCCTATTGCCGTATTTACATTTTCTTTGTTGTTGGTTTTTTCTTCCTGCGGTCAAAGCGATTCCTCTGGCTTTAGCGTAGGAGTATTCGTGCCTGGCTTTATTGAAGGAAGCCCAACCTATGAACTGATGGCATCGGGCGTCCAACGCGCTGTTGATGAGCGCCCTGGTACCAATCTTGTATTTATAGAGGCAGGCTTCAACCAATCGCAATGGGAAGAATCAATGATGACCATGGCGGCCAGTGGTCAGCATGACATTATTGTAAGCAGCAATCCCGCCATGCCGGATATAGTTCGACGTGTGCTGGAGGAACACCCTCAACAACATTTTCTGCTACTTGATGCAGAAATGCCCGGTGAAAAAACCGTTCACTCAGTTGCCTACAGCCATTTTGAACAGGGTTTTTTAAACGGCTATGCCGCCGGCTTGATTAGCAAATCGAACATGCAGAATGCCAATGAAGGTGTGCGTGTTGGCCTTATCGCTGGTCAGGAATATCCAGCCATGAATACACAGATCAAAGCCGGATTCATCTCTGGTGCCAGACAGGCTAACCCCAGGGCTAGCCTGGATTTTCGGGTGGTCGGCAGCTGGAATGATCCAGCCAAAGCGGCTGAACTGTCCCGCTCCATGATTTCCAATGGTGCTGATGTCATATTGACTATCTGCGGGGGCGGCAACCAGGGTGTAATCGCCACCGCCAGGGAGGCCGGCGCCTATGTATCCTGGTTTGATATTTCGGGTTATGACTATGCTCCGGATGTGATAGTGGCCAGCACCTATGTCCTGCAGGATACAGCAGTATATGACACCCTGCTAAAAGCCATCGACGGCGAACTGACTTTTGGTGAAAGTGAAACCTTTGGTGTGAAAGAAGGCTATATTGGCTTTGATTATTCACACCCCGTTTTTGTTAAAAACGTACCCGGAGACATCAGGGAAGCCATCATTTCCATGGAACAGCATCTCCGTGGAGACAAATAGTTTAATTCAGGTTCAGGGAATCGACAAAACTTTTTCTGTAAATGGCATACACGCCAACAGAGGTATAAGTTTTGAGATGAAAAGTGGCGAAACCATCGGTATAACCGGTGAAAACGGCGCTGGCAAAACAACCCTGGTGACCATACTGGCCGGTGAAATGGCGGCCGACAACGGTCGCATTATTATCTCTGGACAAACAGCGCCTAATGGCATTCCCAACCCACAGGTAGGGCTTGTTCACCAGCACCCTAAACTGATGCCGGGCAGACCTGTTTGGGAGAGCCTCGTTATCGGAAATCCTGACATACAGCTCTTTGGCAGACGACATATCATCGGGCAACTTGGCAAACAGCTAGAAGACCTGCACATCGAAATCCCATTGACCGCTACACCAGACAGGCTAACACAGGGGCAATTGCATCTGGCCGAACTTGCCGCAGTACTTCTGCGCAAGCCCAAACTGCTTATCCTTGATGAACCAACTGCCGCCTGCTCAGCCGATGAAAGCCAATCCATTCTGGAAATACTGTCAAAAATCAAAAACACAGCACTAATCTATATTAGTCACCGCTATAGCGAGATCACAAAACTATGCCACCGTGTCTATCAGATAGAGAAAGGCAGTCTTAAGGAAATTAGTCCAGACGACCTGAAACCAATAGCCCACCGGTTCCACAGCCGTATTGGTTCAATACATCAGCAACTACCTCCGGTTCTGCGTGTCGAAAATATCAGCAGTGAAAGTAGTAATCTGGGCAAGCTTGCAAACATTTCTTTTCAAGTAAGCCCGGGTGAGATATTAGGAGTTCACGGCTATCGCGACCACGGTTTACTCCTATTGGAAGACGTTCTTTGCGGAAAACACCAGCCGCAAAGTGGCAGTCTGTACATGTTCAACAAAGAAATAAAAACCCAAGCGCAGGCCAGAAAATCAGGTCTGAGGTATATTCCCAGCCAGCGATTCAAACGTGGTCTGGCTATGCAGATGCCACTTATTGATTCCCTTCGCGAGCATATCCTTTTACGGCACCCGGACAGCGTCTGGGCCGGCATTTGGCGGCCCGGCCGTCTGCGAGACTACTCTGACAGGATATTGCAAAGAATGAAAATTCAGCAAAACATCCAGCAACCTTTGGAAAACCTGTCAGGGGGAATGCGTCAAAGAACCCTGATTGCCCGGGAAACCGATGTCGATGACGCTTCCATGGCTTGTGCCCTGATATGCGAGCCGACCATAGGGCTTGATCAATCAGGCTGCAACCAGCTATGGGAATCACTGCGGGAGTTAGCCTCCAGAGGTGCCGGAATAGTAATCTTGAGCAGCAACCCGGAAGAAATCAGTCCTTTCTGCAACCGCATGTTACTGCTGCACAATGGCAAGCTGGAGGCCGCGGATGAATGAAACAACCATCAAACACGGAACAATAGTCCTGCTGCTTGCCATTGCAATACTCAGCAGCATAATTATCATGGCATCACCCCACCCCATGCAGAGCCTGAAAATCTTTTTTACTGGCGCCTTTTCTTCGAGCTATGCTGCCGGCAACATGCTGGCTCAGGCCTCTCTTTTACTGCTGACAGGCATGGGAACGATCATCGCCTTCCGATCCGGAAGCTTCAATCTTGGAGGAGAGGGACAGGTTTACGCCTCCGCGGCAGCCAGCGTCAGCGTCGCCCTGGCTTTGGGCAACACTAGTCTGCCTCCACTTGCTGGAATAGTGCTGATCATTTCGGCAGGCACCCTTTGCGGCGCAGTGCTAGCCGCCATTTCCGGGCTAAGCAGATTGAAATGGCAGGCTGACGAACTGATTACCAGTTTTATGATTGGCGCGGCCGCCATACCATTAGTAAATTATTTCTTTCAGCATACCATCCCCGACCCCGGCTCAAGCTTGCTAAGAACCCCTTTCATAGCTTCGAATCTCCAACTAAGCAGGATATTGCCGCCATCATTGCTATCACTAGGTGCCCTCGTGGCTCTGGCGGTCTGGGCAGTCGGCTGCATCTTCATCGATCATGGAATATATGGCAGCCGGCTTAAGCTTGCAGGATCATGCCCGGACTTCGCCGACAGCGAAGGCTTGCCAACCAAAAAAATCCGCGCTAATGGCTTCATAATATCAGGCGCACTGCATGGTTTCGCCGGATCCCTGCTGGTAGCTGGCATGTACCATGCCGGTATCGTTGGTTTTTCGCAAGGGCTTGGTTGGAACGGTATTGCCGTGGCCTTGATAGCCGGAAATCATCCAAAAAGGCTTTTACCCGCCGCTATCCTTTTCAGCTGTATTGTTACCGGCGCAAAACAGGCTAGCATCCTGAGCAATCTCCACCTTGACGCCGGCATTCTACTGCAGGCCATAGTCTTTCTGGTAATAACAATTCAAATTACCCGAACAAGGAGACAGGCATGACAAATTTTTGGGGCTTCGTTTACGGAACGCTTCTGTCAGCCATGCCTGTGATAATCGCTGGCATTGGCGCCCTGATTTCCCAAAAAGCCGGTGTCCTAAACGTGGCCACCGAGGGACTAATCCTGGCAGGCGCCTTCGCCGCCGCGGCTACCGGCCTGGCAACCGGCTCATCGCTGCTTGCGCTTCTGGCCGGGGCAATGGCCGGACTCCTGGTGGTCCAGCTGCATTCGATATTTTCCATCCGGATGCGGGCTAATATCTTCATTGTTGGCCTTGGCATTAACCTGCTAATGGAGGGCGGAATACCGCTAATCTCGCGTTCTTTACTTAGCAGCAGCGGAGTTATCCGACTCGACGCCGGATTTTCCGGCAGCCTGTTAGACACCATCACCGCCTTGTTTCTGACGCTTTTTTTCCTGGCTTTCAGCATATTTTTGCTTAACCATAGCCGCTGGGGACTGGAGATAACAGCGGCAGGTAGCCAAAGGGAACTGCTGCAACGCCGGGGGGTGTCACCAGAACGGCGGCAAATTGGCGCCTTGTGCATTTCAGGTATTACCGCGGGGATAGCTGGCGCCCTGCTTATTCTGCGCATAGGCGCGTATGCGCCGGGAATGAGCGCCGGCCGCGGCTGGATAGCCCTGGCCGCAGTCTTTCTGGGTTTTCAGCGGCCGCTTGGGGTGGCGGCCGGCGCACTGCTTTTCGGCCTCACCGATGCCATAGCTGGCAGCCTTCAGATATTTCCGAATCTTCCTTCCGGCCTGCTAATGACTCTACCATATATCATTACTGTCACAGCATATATAGTATCATCAGCCTTTGCCAAAAAGCGCGAACAAGGTCAGCCCGCTCAGGCATAAAAACCAGGAACAAGTTTTTCAATTGCCAATCTGCTAGCCGCCTCTCGCTCATCAACTGCCCCGGCTAATACCAAAAGCCGGCTCCGCCCTGATTCCTGCGCCAGATTACCCGGACTACCCGCAGCAGTGCGAGAGGCGATTACCTCATCAATATCCAAAGCCTTGCTACCTTCTGCCGCCGCTCCAAGATTCATACCTACCTCCCGGTAGGCATCACGAAAACTCATCCCATCAGCAACCAATTTCAAGGCCATATCGGTTGCCAACAGCTCTGGTGTACAAGCCGCCCGCAAGGCCCCCTCGTTGACCTGCAAATGCTCAACCGTCAAACCAACCACCGCAACGCTCTCGGCAGCCAGTTCAAAGCCGCGAATCATCGGCTCCTTGGTATCCTGAAAATCGCGATTATATCCCGAAGGCAGGCTCCGTATAACATTCATCACCTGCTGAACCCAGCCGGACATAACACCAGCCCTGCCACGCAGCAATTCCAGCCCATCAGGATTCTTTTTCTGAGGCATAATACTACTGCCGGTACACAATTGTGCTGGCAAGGAAAAATAGCCAAACTCCGGCAAACTAAACAGCATCAAATCCTGAGCCAGCTTGGAAAATGTCTGCATCAACTGCTCAAGCGCCTGCAAAACAACAGCCTCAAACTTGCCACGACTGCTGTTTACATAAATCGTATTTTCCAAAACCTGCGCAAATCCCATCTGTGCTGCCGTAAACTCACGATCAAGCGGCAAAGGCACCCCATAGCCCGCCGCCGCCCCCAAAGGCGAACGATCAATCAGTCCAAAGGAGAACCACAGCAATTCCAGATCATCAAGGATTTCTTCGGCCCAGGCTTGAGCCCACAAACCAACGGTTGACGGCATGGCCGTCTGCATATGCGTCCGCCCCGGCATAGGCAACAGCGCATGCTTTCGCGCAAAATCCATCCATGCCAACGCCACCTTGCAGCCCTCACCCAAAATCTCGAGCACCCTATCCCTTGCATACAAACGGCTGGCAGTTAACACCTGATCGTTCCGACTGCGCCCGGTATGAATCTTTTTTCCCACATCAGCCAAACGCTCAACCAGCAAGGCCTCGATCGCCGCATGACCATCTTCCAACTCACGCGCAATGACAAATCCCTCGCGACGCGCCTTCAAGGCAATCATCCGCAACTCGCTTTCAAGCCGTTCCAGCTCATCAGACGTCAAAACACCAATCCGTTCCAGGCCACGAGCATGGGCGATGCTGCCAGCACAATCGTACGGCACCAACACCTCATCCAGCAAATAATCACGCCCAACCGTAAAACGCTCAATCAATTCATGCACCGAGTCATTCTTCTGCCAAATCTTTGCCACACGCGCCTCCAAAAATCATTACCAAACGAGCATACCCAGCGCCCCCAAGGCTGTCAACGTTGCAGAGAAATTCAAATTTTTATAATGAGTTATGTGGGTAGCTGCCAAACCGTCAATGCCGGCCTGGCAGCTACCATCAAAAGCCAGCCCCTCCCCCCCTACGGAAGCCAGGGCCGGAATAACAGCAAGATTACTGCTTGATCAATGTCACCGAGTAATCAGAATCCCAGGGAGCCTGTATCGACATTTCCAGATCGGGCTTGGTTAATGGCTTAACGAATTTATAGCTGCGCTCACTTTCATCGCAGGAAAAGGTAATCATCGGATTACTGCCCTCCAGACCAACCTTAAAATCCCTGATAGTCTTACCATTAAAATCATATAACACAGCACCGGCCGGCGACAGTATTCTGATGTTTCCCGTAGTAAATTCCCAGACTGCATCATAGTTATCATCAAGATACTTTCCAAGCGGGAAATTACCCAGATTGATAGAATCTGCCATTACAAAAGAAGCAGACAAGGCCAACAACAAAGAAAAAATGAGTATTTTTTTCATAAAGTCCTCCATAGGTAAAATAAGAATAAAAAAACTAATAATCAAATCTATTATTTATCAGACAAAAACTTGCTCAGGACAGCTTCCAGCTCGCCAACATTCACTGGCTTGGTCAGGTACTCATCCATACCGGCTGCCAACCCACGCTCCTGATCCTCCTTGATAGCACCTGCGGTAAGCGCCACCACCGGCGTCTTTTTACGCCCATCCCGCTCTATCTCGCGAATTTTCCTGGTAGCATCAAAGCCATCCATCACCGGCATCTGAACATCCATCAACACAAGATCAGGGGATTGCTCGGTAAATTTTTCCACTGCTTCCTGCCCATTTTTAGCTTCGATAATTACAGCCGAGGGCAGACGATGCTTCAAAAGACCGCGAATCATGATCATGTTCATTTCAACGTCTTCGGCCACCAGAATCACTGCCGAAGCGGCGGCCTCCTGGTCGATGTCACTGGCGACCAGACCCGCCTCAAGCGGCTGAGCCGGAACATCAGGGGCGTTCTTGTCATTAACAGTTCGCAGATATTCATACAGGTCATCACTCTTAACTGGCTTGGTAAGCCGAAAGCGCACTCCCAACTCATCGCAACGACGGTGCAAAGCCTCATCATCCAAAGATGAGTGCATCAATATTATTGGAAGATGGCCTGAATCAATCTCCAGTTTTTCCCTGATCATCTGTATGGTTTCCAGTCCATCAATATACGGCATATGGTAATCACAAATCAGCACATCAAATTCCGGCGACTCTTCCAGCATTTTCATGGCCGCCAAGCCATCTGAGCTGGTTTGACATTCAATCCCCCAATGACCCAGCATATGACTTAGAATCATCCGGTTTTGTTCGTTATCATCAATCACCAGACACCGTTTTACGATCGACCTCAAAGCCTCAGCTGAAGCTCTTTCGCCATGCTCAACCTCCAACTCCAGATCAAAGTAAAAGGTCGTCCCCTTGCCCTGGACACTTTCCAGTTCAATCTTGCCACCCATCTGCCGAGCAATCATATCAGAAATTATCAGTCCCAAACCGGTTCCGCCGAAATTGCGGGTAGTTGAACTATCAGCTTGCGAAAAGGCCTTAAACAGTTTTTGACGCTGGGCTTCAGAAATGCCAATCCCGGTATCGCGAACAGCAAAATGGAAAACGCCTTTATCAGGGGCATTTCCGGAGGGTGAAAAACCAATCTTTAGCTCCACCTCGCCGGCTTTGGTAAATTTGACAGCATTCCCCAAAAGATTGGCCAGAATCTGCTTTAGTCTTACGGGGTCAGTCATGGCATAACAGGGCAATTGGGGATCAATATCCAGCAGCAGTTCCAGCCCCTTCTGGCTGGCTGCATACTGCACTATGTCTGCACTGTTCTCCAATAGTTCCAGCATATCGGTTCTGATATACTCCAGGGTCATCATGCCGGCCTCTATCTTGGAGAAATCCAGGATGTCATTGATAATACCCAGCAAGGTATGTCCGGAGATATTGGTATTATCCACATACTGCTGCTGAACAGGGCTTAATGGAGTGGTCTTTAACAACTCGGTAAAACCAATTACCCCATTCAAAGGCGTGCGTATTTCATGGCTCATGTTGGCCAAAAACTGCGACTTGGCCTTATTGGCTTCCTCGGCCGCCAGCTTGGCTTTTTCCAAAGCTTCTTGCGCATTTCTTTGTTCGGTTACCTCAAACTGCACTCCAAAGTGGCCGGTAATCCTTCCCAAGTCATCGTACAGGCAAATGTAATCCCCCTCGACAATCATCGGGGTCCCGTCGAACTTTTTTTCTTCTGTATCTACATGCCACCGGCCATTATCAAACATCTCGCGCCAAATGCGGCGGCCGGCTACCAAATCATGGGAAAAGAAATCACTTGGGGTAAGCCCAACGAAGTCTTTCTCTTGCGCGCCATACTGATCCAGCATGGCCTGATTGACCCGGGTAATCCGCTGATGATCAAAGACATAATCCAACACAGCTTCCTTGTCGGTCAAATCATTCCATTCAATTGGTTTATCCAGCATCATAAAGAAGAAACCATTCAAGGACTGGGCAAAGAACATATCCATCTGGCGTTTATTATTTTCAAGGGTAAGCTCAGAAGCCACCTGATCACTTATGTCGCGAACAAAGGCCACAACATCCTTGTTGCCCAAAGCTACCAGCCGGCTATTAAAGGAACACTCCACCCCGTCAATCACAAGTGAATAAGCGAATTCGGCAACAGCTTTCCCGGACAGTTCCTTGATAGCTTTTTCAAACTTGCCAGCAACGTCTTCCGGCATGACATCACTGATTTTTTTACCAAGAAAACTATGTGAATCCACATACAACTCATGCACATCAGCCTTATAGTCCAGAAAAGTGCCGTCCCTGGACATAATAAAAATCAGATCAGGAATACTTTGCATCAGCGCACGGTAATATTCCTCGCTTTGCATCAGGGCCTGCTGGGCTTCCCTTTGGGCTGTCGTATCGCGCTGCAAGCCTATATAAGCCACCACCTTTCCGGCTTCATCCAGCAGCGGCTCAAGGCGGTATTCGCAAAAGAAGGTGCTTCCATCCTTGCGTCGATGTATGGTTTCGCCAGAGTATCCTTGGCCGTCTGCGAGCCTGGTGCGAATCTCATCCAATAATTCCGGCGATGATTCTGCATAAAAGATGCCAAGACTTTGCCCGAGCATTTCCTCTGCTGTGTAGCCATATTGTTTTTCCGTCTGCTGGTTAGCATAATTGATTCGCAAATCAGTATCAGTGGTAACGATGGAATCATGCATGTTGGCAGTAACGGCACTTAGATAGCGGTTTTTTTGTTCGGCCTGCTTCAAGTCGTCGATGTCGATGTGTACACCGACAGCCCTATAGGGGGTTCCATGTTCATCCTGATAGGTTTTGCCTCTTCCGTTTATCCATCTCCAGGAACCATCCTTGCAAAGCAACCTGAAATCCACGGAATAGGGCTTACCTTCAACTATGGCATCCTGAATAATGGGCATCACACGTTCTTTGTCATTCGGATGAATAAGCAGATTAAAGGTTTCAAAACTCATGGGATATTCCTGGTTTTCATAACCCAGCATGGTGTAATATACCGGACTAAAATATGTCTCGTTAGTACCAAGATTCCAATCCCAAAAACCATGGGCACCGGCATCCATTGCCAGCTCAAGCCGGTAACTGTTTTCTCTTAGTGCTTCCTCATCGGCCTTGCGCTGGGTAATATCGGTATGTGAGCCTGCCATACGATACGGCTTGCCATCGGCATCACGGACGGCTTCTCCCCGCGCCAAAATCCATCTTTCACTGCCATCCTTGTGATGCATACGGAATTCAATCTCATAATCAGCAATGCGGCCCTCCAGATAATCGCTTACATAAGCCTGTAAACGCTCACGGTCAATTTCACAGACAAGGCCGGCAAAGGTCTCAAAGTTATTGGCAAGCTCATCATCCTGATAGCCCAGTATAGCCTTCCAACGGGGTGACAAAAAAAGCTGATTGGTAGTCAAATCCCAATCCCATATACCATCATTAGTGCCCTTTATCGCCAGCTCGTATTGTTCGGATTTGTAAAGCAGCTGTTTTTCCGTTTCACGATGCGCTGTAACATCACGGGCTGCGGCATAAACCAGGCCGCCCTTCGGTCTGGAACGCCATTCAATCCAGCGGTACTCACCATTACTACAGCGATAGCGGTTTACGAAATTTTCCACCGGCATTCCATCTGTCAGGGTCTGCAAGGCGTCCAAAGTAGCCGACAGATCATCGGGGTGCACAAAATCAAGAAAACGGCTTTGATTCAAGTATTCAGTATCATAGCCCAGAATATCCTTCCAGGCGGCATTGGTTTTAACAAAATTACCCTGGGTATCAGCAATGCATAACAGGTCAAGATTGATGGAAAAAAAATTCTCCAGTTCCTCCTGCTGCTTGTGGCTCTCGGTGACATCAACACAGGTAATGGAAAAACAATCATCCCCGGCCGACATGGCATAAACCCGAACCCAGCTTTTGGCGCGCTTCAAATAGAATTCGCATTCTTTGCCGGTTTGATTCTTCACCACATCAGCAAAAAATGTCACCCAGTCAATGGAGCTTTCTTGCATGCCATCAATGGCCTGGCGAGCGGTCTTGTTGACCAGTTTCGGTCTGGGAACTCCGATCAAACGGGCATAATCGTCGTTGACCTCGAGATATTCAAAGTCACAAGCCTGCCCGCCATCGTCTTTTATTATCCGGCAGCGGGCATGGCCCAGGATGGGGTGTTCGTGTTCAAAAGAACCATTTTTTATCTGCACATAGAAATACTAAAGTAGAAATATTCAAAGGTCAATTTAAGCTGCTATTACTGTATCAAAAATTATTCCTTGATATCACCGCTACGATATACCACCCCTATGCTCAATAGCTGGTCATCATCAAGCCGAATCATGGAAAACCGATCAAGATCAAAAATAAGCGTGGCAACCGAGATCTTGATACCCCAGTCCTGATTAATCGTCCAGACAAAATTAGGGCGGATCAACAAAAGGTTCTTGAACATCAATCTGGAATCACCTGCCTGCAGCGTAGAATCATCCATGAGCCTCATTTCTTCCAGAGCCCGCAGGTACATAATACCAGCATTGTAGCCCACGCTTATTCCGGCGGACAGACGGCCACCGGTTCGAAAACTGTAAGCCAAACCGGGCAAAAACATCAGGTTAAAGGACTGCGCCCTAATCCCCTGATCAGAATCCTGAACGAAGCCATAACGATAGTAACTATTGATTGTCGAAAAAAGGGATAGCCCAAGGCCATGACTCGGTTTAAAAAACCATGCTGCATCCGCAATAATCGGATGAGGAAAAACAAATGAATAATGCGAAAAAATCCTTCGGCGGGGATCAATCAAACCTTGCTGATCATCCTGTGCCGGCTGCATGGTGAATCCATTCAGCAAGCCGGCTGTCAGTGAAAACTCATAGGGTCTCAATGAACTTTTTTCCACCAAAACAAGGTCCAGCAGTTCCTGGGAATCATCACCGGCAGCCAACTGCCTTAATTCTATTTCGGGCGGTACTTTGTCAAGCAAGGGAGCCAGATCATCGGCAATAAGCTGAACTACATCATAATACTCAGAGTGCGTGACACGCGTAGGTAAACTTCCACCTAGCTCGGCCAGCACAAAAGAATCACTTTGGCGCACAGCGATTACCTTTACATTCAGCATCTGAGTTTCGGCTTCAGCCTCGGATGGAGCAAAGACAATCCGAATAAAGGTATGTGCCGCTGACTCTTCATCAACCAAAATGATTGGCTGCTTTGAGGTAAGCAGGCGGGCCAGTACCTCAGGCATTCCCGCGTACAAGGATGGAAGCTCAAATTCCGGGTCGGCTATTGAATGCTCGACAGGCGACATATATACCTTGCGCAATACAAGTTGCTCGGACTTTCCTTCCTGGGCAAGAAGCTGCGGCAGGGCTATAAAAAGGCTTAACAGCATTAACAGGCTGAAAAAGGCCAAATGATTAATCTTCATAAGCCCACCCCTACTGAGAAGTAAAACTTGCCTCCAGCACCACTCTGAACGGTTCCCGTCTCGGCATTGGACCTGAACTGAAAAAGGTTAAGCGACACTCCAGTTTCGGCGAATACAGGGCGGTTGCGCCCAGTGTAATAATAATATCGCCCACCAAGGCTTAAAGCAGA
>CAZDYA010000006.1:0-15105 GCA_964509515.1 uncultured Spirochaeta sp. | reverse complement strand
GTACTATATCCACTATCTGCTGGGCACTTTGCGGACTGTTCTTGATTACATAATCAACAACATTCTTCTTTAATATCTTTTCGCGATAGCTCTCATCGTAGCGGCCGGTAAAGGCGATGGCCGGAATACCACGGCGCACTACCATATCAACAACCTCGCCTTCCTGGGCATCAGGCAAGACCAGGTCCAAAAGCGCCAGGTCATAATCGTGGCTGCCGATCATAGTATTGGCATCAGCCATGGTGCCAACAACGTCCAGTGTGGCCTCCATTTTGGCTGTCAATAAGCGCTCAACAAGCCGAACAAAAACCCGGCTGTCTTCGACCATCAATATTCTCATTTATTTTCCTGATGTTGAACCAAACGCTCAACCTGTTCCATGACAATCTTGCTGGAGTCCAGAATGGTTTTACTGGAGGTCTCTACAGCTTCGGTCAGCCTGGTCATCTCTTGCAAGGCGGTAAGCACCTCGCGGCTACCAGCGCTCTGCTCGTCAACCGCATTCTTGATCAGCGCCTCCTGCTCTCTAACAGTATCTGCCAGAGTCACGATTCCTTCAAGCCTTTCCTGGGTGCGTTGGGCCGATTCCTGCACCCCCTCTATTGATTTGTTCAAACCCTTCAAGGCTGCGGAGATTGTCTTGGCCTGCGAGGCCGCCCCCTCGGCCAGACTGCGGATTTCTTCGGCAACAACAGCGAAGCCACGCCCCAAATCACCGGCATGTGCCGCCTCGATGGCTGCATTCATGGCCAACAGGTTGGTCTGGGCGGCAATCGACTGAATGATCGCAATGGCCTCTATCAGCACATGAGAATTACCGGCAATTTCGTTGATTGCGCCAGCCGCCTCGCCCAAAACCGCCCTCCCCTGATGGGAAGCATCCTGCAACTGGCCAACCGAAGCATCGTTATTGGCCAGCACCGATGTTATTGATACGATCTGCGCCACCATCTCTTCGATAGCTGCCGATGACTGTGCCACACAGGATGACATGTCGGCCGCACTCTGGGTCAACTGCTCGGTATCCTTAAGATTCCGCTGTAAATGATCCGAACTTTCCTGCCCCATACTGACGATTTCGCTGACAATCTCCTGCTCATGCTTGATACGCTCGGCATCCAGATAATCGCGATAATGGCGACAGTTTTCCGGCTTGTTGCAACCGTTAATAACAGCCACAGCGAACTGCTCACAGTTGTTATAACCGCATGATCCGCAATCCAGGAAATCCTCGGGCTTGAGCTTGTATGTCTCTTGATATACCTGTTCAATCTCGGCCTGACTGGGCTCACGCACCAGTTCCCTGAATACCTGTGAGCGATCAGTGTAAGTTCTGGCATACAGCCCGGGCTTCCAGTATTTGCTGATGACCTTTTCCAGTTTCTTTTTACTCTTTTTAAGAGCACCGGGGCTCATTGAGTCCATGCCATAACGGCGGCGCATCTCTTTGCTGCGCTGCTCTACCGCATGTTCTATCAGATCAGGATGTTTTTCGGCATTCCCGGTACCTGGCCCACCATTACAACCCAGCTCGCAACTAAGACAATCGACCAGCAGATGCGAAGGAGCGCCCAATTTTTCATCGGTCTGCGTCAAGTGCGCCAGGTAATGGATTGCTTCAGGATGCCCCTCGATTTTCCGGGTGATCTCACTGGCATTGGGCAGGTATCTTTCGACCGTCCGCATCAGACCACCTGGACTGGAGAACAGCACAGCGCGTTCGGCCGGCGGATTATCGAAATCGCTTTCCGGAAAACCGGAAATATCTGTTCCCTGTGTCTCCAAGCGCTTTAGTACCGACGTAAAGGTTACGTTAAAATCACCCAGGCCGACAGCATCAAACTCCCTTCTTTTTACATAGCAGGGAGATAATATCGCAACCTTGTGCTTGGAATAGGCAGGGTAATACTCTTTTATCAACTTGATAGTATGCAGCATCGGGCTGTCAGCCGGGGCCAACTGCGGAATAAGCTCCGGCCGGAAGGTCTCGATAAAGCCCACCAGCGCCGGACATGGCTGCGCTATTACCCTTTCAGGTTTGTTTTTCTTGACATGATCAAGATATGAACGCACGGTGAGTTCGGCACCAAAACTGACATCGAAAACCGCGGCAACCCCCAGCTGCTTGAGGTAAGTGTTAAACCGCAAATGGTCACCTGGGAAAACAGCCGCCACCGCCGGCGCCACCACCGCCACCACTTTTTCACCCTTTTCCAGGGCCTGATAAAAGGACGGGGCATCGTCCATGCCGGACCGGGCATCGTGGGTACAAGCCCTGATACAGTTGCCACAGCCTATGCAAAGCTCATGGCGCAAGGTGACATAATCGCCCGAACCGTCATTGGCCATCTTGACCGGACAAACTGCGATACAGCGATGACAGTTTACACATTTATCCTTATCTATCTTGATCAATTCCCTTAGTTTTACCGGCGCGTTTTCACTCATATAATCCCTTTATATATGCATTTTTTTACTATTTACAATTCTAGGGCATGAATGAAATAAGGGCAATCTATTTTGCAGGGTTTGCATTTACCATCATATTCTGCCTACAATACAAGCCAGAGGAGAAAAACCATGCACGACTATTTCAAGACCATGCCGGACGGCAACGGTAACTTTGGTGAATACGGAGGAAGTTTTCTGCCCCCTGAGCTGCAGGAGGAAATGAACCGGATAACTGACGCCTATTATTCCATCAGCAAATCACATCAGTTCATTGCAGAATTACGCAATATCCGCAAACATTTTCAGGGACGCCCTACCCCGGTATATTTTGCCCGAACCCTTTCCGACGAACTGGGCGGCCGAATTTACTTAAAGCGCGAAGACCTGAATCACACAGGGGCCCACAAGCTTAACCACTGCATGGGCGAAGCCCTGCTGGCCAAGTACATGGGCAAGAAAAAGCTGATCGCCGAGACCGGGGCGGGACAACACGGGGTAGCGCTGGCAACCGCCGCCGCGTATTTCGGTCTGGAATGCGAGATACACATGGGTGAAGTTGACATCGCCAAGGAGCACCCCAACGTTGTACGCATGCAGATTCTGGGCACCAAGGTAATCCCGGTTTCCTTCGGTCTGAAGACGCTAAAAGAAGCGGTTGACTCGGCCTTCCAGGCTTATTTGCAAGACCCGATCAATTCGCTTTACTGCATCGGCTCGGTTGTCGGCCCGCACCCCTTCCCCATGATGGTCAGGGACTTTCAGCGCGTTGTCGGCATCGAGGCCCGCGAGCAGTTCTTTGAAATGACCGGCGAAAACCCGGACAACGTTGTCGCCTGCGTCGGCGGCGGCAGCAACGCCATGGGCATCTTTTCCGGCTTTATGGACGTTGACGACTGCCAGCTCTACGGCGTTGAGCCCATGGGCAAGGGCGGCAAACTGGGCGACCACGCCGCCACCATGACCTATGGCAAACCCGGCATCATCCACGGCTTCAAGTGCTACCTGCTGCAGGACGACAAAGGCGAGCCAGCCCCGGTCCACTCCATAGCCAGCGGTCTGGATTACCCCGGGGTCGGCCCCGAGCATTCTTATTTAAAGGATGCCAAAAAGGTTATTTACGAATCGGTTACCGATGATGAAACCGTTGATTCATTCTATGAACTAAGCCGCAAGGAAGGCATCATCCCGGCACTGGAAAGCGCCCACGCGGTGGCCTTTGCCTGCAAGCTGGCCAAAAAGAACCCCCGCCAATCGATTTTGGTGAACCTTAGCGGTCGCGGCGACAAAGACATTGACTTTGTGGTCGAAAACTACGGTGTCCGCGGCGCCGAATAAGCATCATTTTTACCGCCGCGCAATACAGGCTATTGCCGGCGGTATATATATGACTGCACCACCCGCTGCAATTCCGCAGAACTGACAGGCTTTGCCAGGAAATCGCTCATCCCGGCCGCCAGACATTGCTGGCGCTCGCCCTTCATTACACCCGCAGTCAACGCGATGATTGGGATTTCACTACAGCCAGGCAAGGCGCGAATCTGTCGCGTGGCCTCCAGACCATCCAGCTTTGGCATCTGCAAATCCATCAAAACCAGATCGGGTTGATGATTCGCCACCATTTCAACCGTCGCCTTGCCATCCTCCGCCTCCAGCACCTCGATCGGCTCCGGAAACCTTTCCAGTATCGCTCTAACCAAGGCCCGATTATCCTTGACATCATCGGCCACCAGCACCAACGGTCTGCCCTTCTCTGCCCCCTCAACCTTATACCCCCCCGCGACAGCGAAAGCGGCGTCTTCTTTCAATTGAGGACGACTATCAGTTGGGTGCCGGGACGCCCCCTGCGGAAGCCGGGCAGGCAAACAAAAAGAGAACTCCGAGCCCTCACCGGGAACGCTTTCAAACGAAATCTCTCCGCCCATGTTCTCTACCAAGCGCTTGCAGATCATCAGCCCAAGGCCTGTACCCCCGTACTTTCTGGTAATGGAACCATCACCCTGAACAAAGGGCTGAAACAGCTTGTGATGCTGGTCAGCAGCTATGCCGATGCCGGTATCCCTGACAACAAAGCGCAGAACTACCGAGCAGTCACCATAAGCGGCCACAGATAGTTCAAGACTAACCTGCCCTGCTTCGGTGAATTTCACAGCGTTGGCCAAAAGGTTGTTTATTATCTGACTACAACGTCCACCATCCAGCATCACCAGGCCTGGAACATCGACGGAAAAATTAAGGTTAAACTCCAAACCCTTTTGTTCGGCGGCCAGCTGGTGAACCCCGACCAAGCCGGAAACCATCTGAACCGGATCTATCTCGGAAATATCAAGCTCGAAAACCCCGGATTCAATCCGTGAAAAATCAAGCAACTCACTGATCAGATCCATCAGGGTCTGCGCAGACTTTTCGGCGAACTGGACATAGCGCTCCTGTTTTTCATCAAGCTCGGTAGTGCCCAAGAGCTCGGTAAAGCCGATTACACCCTGCAAGGGGGTGCGCAACTCATGGCTCATGTTGGCCAAAAACTCCGATTTTGCCTGATTAGCGGCTTCGGCCTGCTGTTTGGCAGCTGCCAATTCATGTTTTTGCTCTTCCAGCTGGGCTGTACGCTCCGATATCCGCTTTTCCAGCGAAATCTGAACGCGCCTGGCCAACGCCAGTGACAAAATCAGCGCACTGAGCGCAAAGCCGACCTGGTTTCCATATTGCGTAAAGGCCATATGAGGCAGCAGGCCAAGGGCCCGCATGGAATGCAGCAAAACCCCTGCCAACAAAACCCCATGCACAGCCAGAACAGAGCGGGCATTAGGTAGGCGTTTCCAGGCGGCAGCGATCCCGGTCGCGAAAAAACCAGCTACCCAGACAAGCGCCACGGAATTACCGATTATCGCCGCGATCCTGTAAGGACAGAACAGGGATGCCAGCAAAAAGACGCTCACCATGATTCCACTTAACCATAACATCCGGTGCACCCAGGGAAGCCGCTCGCGCGTTGCAAAAAACTGCTGCAGAAATCCGCAGCCTAACAACATGGCCAAGGCCCCAAAGAACGGGCCTACGTTATTCAAGCGCCCAGCAAACAGGAAGGGGAAAATATCAGAGAAATACTGGTAGTACTCACCGCCGGTAACCAACAGGTACAATAGATAAGACAAAATGGCGCCAATGTAATACAGCTGTACCTTTTCACGCAGGAAATAATAAAAAAACACATTATAAAGAAGCATGGCCATTACGATGCCGTAGAGAACCCCGGTAAAAAACCGATTATGCGAAATTTCACTAAAGGCGGCGTGTTCCTCAACAAGTTTCATCGGTACAGATATCGATGAGCTAGAAGCCACTCGCAGGTAATATACGTGCTCACCCGGGCTCAGGCGGAACATTATCGCCTTGTCTGGAATGCTGCGCTGGGAAACAGGCAGGGTATATCCGGACTGCTGGGTCTGGGCTTGCCGAAAAATCAATGACAACTCCGGGTTTACTGTCGCCGAAAGGGCATCAGACGGTAAGGTATGGAAAAAAACCTCATCCAGGAACAAATTATCAATCTGCAGCAGCCATTTTCGACCATCGGAGGGAACATTAATTGCAAAACGCAGCCAATACACCGCCGCGTCGTAGCCAAAACTTAGCCTGTCAGCCGGCAACAATTCCCAGCCATCCTTGGGCAGCTGAGCAAGGGAAAGACCCGCAGTGTTATCACTAAAAACCTGCACCTTGGCGGGCAAAGATAGCAGAGAAAACGGGTTTTCCAGATCAACTGCGGAATCTTTTGCAAGCAGAACAGGGGCAGAAACAACACAGATCAACAGAGTGACCAGAACCAGGGTTTTATACATATAAAAACTATAACCCAGCATGTCTGGCAAAGCAACAACAAGGTTATATTGTTACAGGTCCCTTTGCGCATAAATATCTGGCTAGCAGGCGTGATAGTGCCTGCATGGAGACCGGCTTGGAAAGAAAATCATCCATGCCGGCGTCAACACAGGCATCCCGGGCCTGCTGATGAGTAGCGGCCGAAAGGGCAATTACCGGTATTTTACACCATACCGGACTGGCCTTTATCGCCCGGGCGACCTCCAAACCTCCCATAACCGGCATCTGAACATCCAGCAAAACAAGATCGGCGGTCATCGCTGCCAGGGAAGTAAGTACAGACTGCCCGTCACCTCGAAGTTCAATAGTGGCATTCGGCAGAATCATTTTCAACATATAATCAAGCAAGGCCAGATTATCAGGCACATCGTCAGCCACGATTATGGTACCAGAAAATTCCGGCAAAACATGCCGTTCAGCGGAGAACTGCCCCGGCGAAAGCTTATTCTGCTGGAACTTGGCGCCCGGCTCTGCTTCAGCTTTTGCAAGCGGTATTCGCACGGTGCAAACCGTCCCTTTGTCCGGCTCACTGGATAGCGTAATTGCACCATCCATTTGCTCCAGCAGGCGCTTGCTGATAACCAGGCCCAGCCCGGTTCCGCCATACTTCCTTGCCATTGAACCATCAGCCTGAACAAAGGGGTTGAACAGCCTGGCCTGCTCCTGTGAACTAATGCCAACGCCCGTGTCAGCAATCCGGATTTCGACCATAGGCTCAAGCAGCCTGAGTGTCACCGTGACATGACCTTCGTCGGTGAATTTTACCGCATTGCCAATCAGATTATTCAAGACCTGCAACAATCGCATGGGATCGACATGAATTTTTTCCGCTGACTGGAGTTCAGATTGCAGGTTCAAGGCAATCCCCTTGCGGGCCGCCGCTGGCACAAACCCGTTCACGGCTTCCTCCACCAGCTTGCTGATGTCGGTTGCTTCGGGGTCAAAGGACATCTTGCCAGCTTCTATCCGCGAAAAATCCAGTACGTCATTCAATACAGAAAGCAATTGGGCGGCCGACTGGGCAGCCATCTGCAAAAAACTACGCTGTTGTTCATCCAAACTGGTCGCCGCCAATAACTCATTGAATCCGATCACACCCTGCAACGGGGTGCGGATCTCGTGACTCATGTTGGCAACAAAATCAGATTTGGCTTTATTGGCCGCATCAGCTTCCTGCCGGGCGGCAACAAGAGAGTCAACCAGATCGGCATGCTCGGTAACATCATAGAACACCAGCATCCATCCACGCCTTATACCCTTGGCATCCTGTAACATCGCCGAAGTCATTTGCAGCTGACAACGCTCGCCATAGCTGGCCGCGGCGGGAACAGTAAGCGGCGACAAGTCGGCCAGTTTTCCATTTCCAAGCCGCTGCCAAAAAGGAAGCGCGTTGGAGGCCGGCTGCCCAATATCCTCGCGGGTAAGGCCTAAAAAACTGGCCGCACTGCGATTATAATCAGTAATTCGGCAGCGTACGTCCAGCACCACCGCGCCGACCGCCATATCTTCAAACAGCCTCTCCCTGGCCAAAGGCGTAATATCAAGCAAATGGTACCGCCTTAGGCCAATCAGCATAAAAAAGGCCGTCGGCAGCAAGGCAAAAGGAACGGGGTCGAGACCCTGCGGAAAAATACCAAGGATGTAGGAAAACAAGGCAGCGAACGGAAACAACGATCCAATAATAATCAACAAAATTTGCGGGCGCAGGGTTTTGGATATCCCGCGCCAACGGATACTAAGGGCGATTACAGCCAAAAGCGTACAAATAAAATGATAAATTGCGGCCATTTTATAAACGATCCCGGGTTCAAAACCATAGGCATGAAAACCGCCATAATTCCTTAGAACCGGCTTAACGACAAAAAAGGGATGAAATTCATGTGTCATGGCGAATATCATTATCGAAATCGGAATAAGCACAATAAAAGGTAAATAGCGGTTTACCCGTGGAAAGCGATTGTCCAACACAAACTGTAAGGCGAACAGCAAAAAGAAGGTCGCAATATAAGGGTTCCCCAGGTACTGCAGGGAATAAAAGAGACGAGCCTGAAAAAGCTCCTGCGAAGTGACCTCAAAGGCATAAAAAAACGCATAAACAGCCGCCGCAAGCATGGCCAGAAAAAAATACCCTACCCCGGGGGCGTCCTTTTGCCTGAAAGCAAGCCCGGCAACCAGCAAAAACAAGCCCGCTACAATCAGCAGGGGCAACATAAAAATTACAGGCTCCAACTTTTTTCCCTTTTTAAATAACTGTGCATGACGGCATCAACGGAAAAGCCGCTCGACATCAAGAACCAGCGCCGGCGTTCCATCCCCCAACATAACAGCCCCGGAAAAGCCCTCATGCTTGGCAAACATGCGCCCCAGCGGCTTAACGACCCCCTGAAAAGATGACGGCACTTCGTCAATAGCCAGTCCTATGCGCTTCTGACCATTGGTTACGACCAGCATATACAGTGCCTTGCTCTGCCCGCCAAAACCAAACATCCGGGCGATATTCAACAAGGGCAACTTGGAACCGCGGTAAGTTACCAATCCGGTATCCTGTTCAACCTTGTAATCTGCCAAATCCACACACTCAACCACATTGGCCAGATTGACCAGGTAGCGCTGTCCAGCCACCGGTGCCAGCAAGCCCTCGAGGATTGCCAGGGTGAGCGGAATACGCAGAGCAATAGTGCTACCCTTGCCCGGCTCTGATTTTACGGTCACGCTGCCGGAGATGGACTCCAGGTTACTTCTGACAACGTCCATGCCGACCCCCCGGCCGGAGACATTGGTGGTCACCTCGGCAGTAGAAAATCCGGGTTCAAATATCAGATTATAAATTTCCTGCTGGCTTAATTCCTGGCCCGGGGTGACAAGCCCCTTTTCTTCGGCCTTGCTGCGAATACGCTCGGCATTGAGCCCCGCCCCATCATCGATTACCTCTATCAAGACTGAAGCACCGGAATATTGTGCCCTAAGAATCAGCGTTCCCTGCGGCGGCTTCCCCAATTCCTGACGACGCTCAGGCGATTCAATACCATGATCAATTGAGTTGCGAATAATATGCAATAATGGATCTTTCAGACGGTCAAGCACATTCTTGTCCAACTCGGCCTCGGTACCTTCCTGCACCAGTTGCACATCTTTCTTTAACTCGACCATAAGATCGCGGACCATCCGGCGAAAGCCATTGAAAAGCAAGCCCACAGGCACCATATGCATATCCATCGCCAGTTCGCGCAACTGCCGAAGCATGGATTCCAGCTGTTCGCTCAGGCCGTACAGGTCTTCATCCTGCCGCTGCTGGGAAAGCAAGCCCAGCCGTGCATGCAGGGTTCCCAACTCACCAACAAGATTAACCAGCGCGTTTAACTTGTCGGTCCGGACTTTAATGGTAGATGACAACTCCACCTTCTGCCGGTTTTCGCGCATTTTACGGACATATTGCTGCTCCTCCAGAGCCGACTTAAGCTGCTCACCGCTTACATAGCCTTTTTCCAGCAGAACCTTTCCCAGTTGCTCATGATTCCCCATAACTGACTCCAGCTGATCAGGTTGCAAATCCCCCCGTTCGACCAACAATTCGCCCAACCGCTTGTAAGCAACATCGGAATCGGCAAAATCATCGCCGTCAATCACCAAAATTTCCAGACGGCGGGAATCCTGGGCGAAAAGAAAGATGTCCCTGATATCGGCCTCGGCCTTGTCGGTGGTCAGCAATATTTCCCAGCCCAAGTAGCAAGTATCGGGGTCAAATTGATCCAATTGCGGTATTTCGCGACAAAAACCGATCACCAGGGCGTTACCGGCGTCCTGAAGATCCTTCAGCAAGGCAATGGGATTACCGCCGTTACGGAAAACATCAGGGTGAGGAGCATACTCTATGCGGAATGTTCTGGTGACGCCGGCGGCCGGGCCATCCGACCCAGGCTGCTGCTGAACGACGGGGTTTTTCCCGCCGCCGCCCTCAATCAGGCGGGTAATGGCGGCCGTAATTGAGGCGTTGGCCTGCTGATCAGAATCCCCCTCCAAAGCACCTTGCACCAGACGTGATATCTCATCACGGGATCCAAGGGCGACCTCGATTACATCGGCAGTAGCAGGGGCCCCTGAATCACGAACCTGCTCGAACAAGGCCTCCAACAGATGCGTCACCTCAACAAGCGCGGAGAAGCCGAACATGGAGGCCGCGCCCTTTAAGGTATGCAAATTTCGAAAAGCCGAATCAACCAGGGCATGTTCGGATGGTGATTGTTCAAGATTGATCAGGGTTTGCTCAAATTCCGCCAGAATTTCCTGGGCTTCCTCGCGAAAAACATCCATGGGATCGGTTTCATTCATCATGCATCCCATCCTTCCGCATTCACAAAGGGCTGCGGCAGCCCGGCGAAATTGCCGATTTTTTCGATGCGTTCACGGCAGGTTCCAGGAACTACAGACAACGGCACCTTGTTTTCCTTTAAGGTCTTGGCCAGTGACAATAAAAGCTGATATCCCGCAAGGTCTATACCGGTAACATTCTCCAAATTCAACTCAAGACGTTTCACGTCCTGCAAGGCCGGTTTCAGACCGGCATAAAGCTCTGAAACCTCGGCAAAGGTCAATTTTCCGGATATTTCAACAGATGTACGCGGCGGCTTTTTCTTTTGCTCGACAGTAATCATTAAATCCTGCCTAGAATTCGCTAGGGGCAAGCACCTTGTCTATCACGCCAAGCAGTTGTTCCTTCTGAAAGGGTTTGGTTACCCAACCGGTAGCTCCGGCTTCCTTGCCTTCTGCCTTCTTGGATGCCTCGCTTTCAGTGGTGACCATTAATATTGGGACTGCCGAGTTAACGCTGCCAGCGCGAATCTTGCGAATTACCTCGGCACCATTCATATTTGGCATATTATAATCGGTTATTACCAGATTAAAGGAATCATCCAGCGCAGCCAGGCCTTCAGCACCCTCGGCGGTTTGAACCACCTCATGCCCCGCGCCCTTAAGGATGATATTTATCATCTGCCTCATGGTTGCCGAATCATCGATAATCAGAATTTTGTAAGCCATCATTTTCTCCTATTACTTATATCACTGTAATTGAATCACTCCTGCACAGGCAAGGTTATGGTAACACGAACAACCGGAATCGGCGAGTCCCCGGTATGATCGGTGCCCCCCGCCGCCCTGATCCAAGCTCCCTGACGCTTAAGCAGCTTGCGGCAAACATAAAGACCGGTACCGCTACGCCACTCTTCCTCCGGAATTTCAATCGGAAACTGCTCAATCGTATAAAACAGATCGAAAACCATTTCGGAATAGTCATATGGAATGCCGACTATTGGATGCCCATGGGTATCACGGGCCGAGGCCGGTTTGGCATGATTCTGTACGGTAATCTCGAGCCTGGTTCCCCTGGCGGTGGTCTGAATATCCATACCAAGCACAATGCGGGAACCTGGCGGCGAAAATTTAACCGCATTGGCCAAAAGCTCACGCATAATACGCTTTAAATACATTTTATCAATGCTGATAATCCCTTCGGGCACAACAGACGGTACCCCGACGGAAAGCCGATGCTCATAGGAAGCAAAGCGCCCATCTATCTCTTCGCGGCAGAAGGCAACTATCTCATGCAAAAGAGCCGGCACCTGATGTTCTGCCACCTGTAGATCAATGCGGTCGATATCGGCAATAAATGTGATGTAATCAAAGATGTTCTTCTGCTGTTCCGCTGCCTCCAGCACCATCTGGGCGACATCACTACTAAGGGCATAAACCCCTTCTTTGGGCTCCTGTAGCTCGCCCTTTAACAGGTCCAGCCACAAATACCCCCCAGCCTGATTAACCGCCTGTGAAAGCTGCCGTATCATCTGCTCGGTTTGGCGAATATCCTTGTTGGCATACAACTGTCGCCAATTGACCAGCTTTTCGTTTTCCAGCGCAATCAGCTCGCGTTCTTTTTCGATACGCTCAAGGGTCAGCCGCCTTTCAGATTCTTCCATGCAACGCCCCACCCGAAAAACCAGTTCTTCTACTACAATCGGCTTGACCAGATAATCGTTGGCGCCGCTTTTTACAAGCTCAATGGCTATCTGCAGATCGCTGTTACCAGTCAAAAAAATAAAGGGGATTTCGGCATCAAGGGTGCGGATCGCCTGCAAGAACTCGGCGCCTCCCATCCCGGGCATATAATAATCAGACACAACCATATCAAAATCGTTTTCCCTGAAGGCTTGCAGGGCATCATCCGGGCTGGCAAAAATATGCACTTCATAGCCGTTGGATTGCAAAGCGTTTTGTATTACCTTGAGGGTCGTGCGTTCATCATCCACAACCAGAATTGTACTCACAGCTGCTCCTCGTCATCTATAATAGCGATATTTCGGGAAAAATCAAACATAAAGAATTTTTGGCTGATATAACTTGCAATATTGCTTGCACTGTCCGAAACTTTAGCTAATTGGTAGTCAAATATCACAAACATTATTTGGAGGACGGGTTTTATGAAGAATCTTAAGTTGGGCGTCAAGTTGATCGGTGGATTTGCCATTGTCGCCGCCATTGTCCTGATAGTTGGAGGGATTGGACTTATTGGCTCCCTTATCCTTAGCGGAAATATTGACGAGATCGGCGTAGTACGCCTGCCCAGTGTTCAAAGTCTGTTACAGGTAGAGGCGCACCTTGATGAGCTCATGGTTGCTCAGCGCAGCCTGTTATCAAACCAACTCACTCTGGAAGAACGAAAGGGATATATTCAGGACTTCTACACCTCCAGGGATGAATATTCAGAACAATGGGAGCACTTTATGTCTCTCCCTGCAACTGCAGAGGAAGAACGCTTAAGCGCTTTGTTCGAGGAAGAGATCACCCACTGGCGAGATTTAAACAATGAATGGATCGAAAAAGAAACCGCTTTTCAGAATATCGGGATTTTGAATCCGAGTGAACTGGTTGCCAACCTGCAGCTCTTCCGCGGCGACCACTACGCCCTGGAGATGCAGGTTGCCATGCTTTTGCTAAACGGTACCACTTTTACCGGCGGGGACGATGCTACCGCCTGTAACTTCGGGAAATGGATGCCCAAGTTTCAAACCAACAGCACCAAGATGCTGGACCTGCTGGAAGCAATGCACCACCCCCATGACCGCTTTCACGCAGCAGTCGGACAATTACGCAGCGAAATGCGCAGTGGCAATCGCGGCCGGGCCAACGCGATATTTCAGAATGACATGATCCCTGCTGCCAGGGATGTTTTTGGCTATTTTGACCAGATGATTGTACTAGCCGATGAGGCCAACCAGATCAGTAACGAACTGACGTCACTGCTGCTGGGTGATATCGCCGAGGCCGGAGAAAAGGCCTTTGCCATCCTTGATCAATTGCTTGAAATCAATGAACGGATTGCACAGGAACAGGTCACTGCCGGGACGACCGCATCGCGTCTTGTTATTACCGTGGTAATTGTCGGCATGTTGATAGGCGTCGTACTGGCCCTGTTACTTGGGATCGTATTAACCAGAGGCATTACAAAGCCGGTGGCGCTTGGTGTGGAATTTGCCAAGGCCCTGGCAGACGGCGACATGACGGCAACCGTAGATGTCAACCAAAAGGACGAGATCGGCATCCTGGCTGACGCTCTAAGAAACATGAGCACCAAACTTGGAAACATTGTACGCGAAGTACAAATGGCTACCCAGAATGTCAGCAGCGGCAGCGAGCAGCTAAGTTCGGCTGCCCAGCAGCTGTCACAGGGAGCCGCCGAGCAGGCATCAAGCGGCGAGGAAGTCAGCAGTTCAATGGAGGAAATGTCGGCATCGATCAGGCAAAACTCCGACAATGCCATGACCACCGACCAACTGGCCCAAAAGGCGGCCAGGAATGCCGCCAGCGGCGGCAAGGCGGTCGATGACACGGTTTTAGCAATGCGAGACATCGCTGAGAGAATCACCATTATTGAAGAGATTGCACGCAACACCAACCTGCTGGCCTTGAATGCCGCCATCGAGGCCGCTCGCGCTGGCGAACACGGCAAGGGTTTTGCCGTCGTTGCCAGCGAAGTAAGAAAACTGGCTGAACGTAGTCAAAAAGCTGCCGTTGAGATCAGCGAAGTCTCCAAGAAGAGCGTTTCGGTGGCCGAAGAAGCCGGCAAGACGATCGATGAAGTAGTCGAAGACATTAAAAAGACAGCCGAGTTGGTACAGGAAATCAGCGCCTCGAGCAACGAACAGAAATCCGGTGCCGACCAGATAAACACCGCCTTGATTCAACTCGATCAGGTTACTCAGCAGAACGCCGGTTCTTCAGAGGAGATTGCCAGCACTGCCGAAGAGCTTTCCGCACAGGCTGAACAGCTTGAAGAAACCATGAGCTTCTTCAAACTCGACGGATCTTCACTGCATCGCCCGGCTCTGGCACCGCCCAAGGCGGCCGTGCACAGCGGCTCCGCTCAACAGCCGGCAGGCAAAACCGCCACCGGGGCTAGCAAGGCGACTGCTGGTCCGGCCAAAAAGGCTTCCGGCGGATCAACAACCGGAATAACCCTGGCAGAGGACAGCGGCGGTAAAATGCCGCGGATTAATCTGGATGAAGACGACTTCGAAGAATACTGATTAAAAGGCGAAGAAGTACTAAAAAATACCAAAAAAAAGGGCCATGTGATGCCGATGGCTCTTTTTGGTAGTATTATCTTAGTGTATGAGTCAACAAAACCACGCTGTAAATACTACCCTGGACGGTCAGGAGCAGCTTAACATAGAGCTGCAGGCTATATACAGCGCGGTACCCCTGGCCATTTGTGTTATCGAC
>CAZDYA010000005.1:0-15316 GCA_964509515.1 uncultured Spirochaeta sp. | reverse complement strand
GAATAATAAAAGGCTTCCACCGTCTGGCCTGACAGGGTGCGCCCGCTGGCATCGGTAATCGTGCCGCTAATCATGATTGGCCATTCCTGGCCCCGCTCGGCAAATTCCTTTTGAATGGCAAATATCGCCGCCTTGGCGTTTAAGGTGTCAAATACCGTTTCAATCAGCAGCAGATCAGAACCGCCGTCCAGCAAGCCCTTTACTGCCAGCCGGTAGTCATCTGCCAATTCTGTGAATGTAATGGCTCTATACCCGGGGTCCTGCACATCAGGCGAAAGCGACAGGGTCTTGCTGGTCGGCCCCATTACCCCCGCAACAAAATGCGCGGGAGCCTGGCTATCATTGTCAGCCTCGGCGGCGGCGATGCGGGCAATTTCGGCACCCGCCCGGTTTAGCTCATAAACCAGATCCTGAGTGCCGTAATCCATTTGGGAAACCTGGGTGCTGTTAAAGGTGTTGGTCTCGATGATATCCGCCCCGGCTTGCAAAAACTGCCGGTGAATGGATTGAATTAGCTCAGGCTGAGTCAGCACAAGGATGTCGTTATTACCTTTGAGGGGCAAAGCGTGGTTCGCTAAATCCCCGCCTCCGCGAAAATCTTCTTCGGTCAAACCCTGCGCCTGTATCATGGTGCCCATGGCACCATCCAGAAATACGATACGCTCACGCAGCATCTGCTGTAATTGGTTCTGTCTGGACTGATTGCTGATATTTTTCACAAGGGATATGTTGCCATAGTTTACCTGAAAGGGCTACCGCAAAAGCCTCAATCCAGCCAGCGGCTGGTCAAACCCTGATAGGCATCAATGCGGCGATCACGGAAAAAGGGCCAGATACGGCGCACGGTCTCGCTGCGCTGCCTGTCAATGGTGGCGCAAAACACATCTGCTGGTTGCTCACTACCCACCGGCTGAGTCGCCGCCTGTGCCAGCAGCTCGCCTTGCGGACCGGCAATAAAACTGTGACCCCAGAACTGTATACCGCTTTCAGCCCCTTTATCGGCCCCGTTATCGGCCGGCGAAGCCTCGAAGCCAGACCTGTTGGCAACGACCACCGGCAGCCCATTGGCCACAGCATGAGCACGCTGAATTAGCTGCCAGGCTTCCAATTGACGCTGCTGTTCTGCGGGTGAATCAGAGGGGTCCCAGCCGATAGCCGTGGGGTAAATTAGTATTTCAGCCCCCGCCATGGCCATCAGCCTGGCCGCTTCGGGCTACCATTGATCCCAACAAACCAGCACCCCTAGCCTGCCAACCGAGGTATCTATCGGAACAAAGCCGGTATCGCCGGGGGTAAAATAAAACTTTTCGTAAAAACCAGGATCATCGGGGATATGCATCTTGCGGTAGGTTCCTGCGATACTGCCGTCGGTATCAAACACTACGGCCGTGTTATGGTACAGGCCAGCCGCCCTTCTTTCAAAAAGGGATGCCACGATTACCAACCCCAACTCGGCAGCAAGTTTTCCCAAGTGCTCGGTAGTCGGCCCGGGTATGGTTTCGGCCAGATCAAAGAATTCAGGGTCTTCTACCTGACAGAAATAATTACCGCTGTGCAATTCCTGCAAAACGACCAGGCCGGCACCCTGCTTGGCGCATTGGCGGACGCCCGCCTCGCTGACTGCCAGATTGTCAGCCGCCTTTCCGCCGGCGACAGCGGTCTGCTGCACCACACCGACTACCACTTTTTTTTCTTGCTCCATACTACTCCTCCTTCATGGGGCAAACCCCGGCGGGCAACTGCATGGTAATGCAATGCAAGGCTCCATGCTGCTTAACCAGCGGCAGGCAATCCACACCGCGGATATTCCTGCCCGGAAACAATCCAACCATGGCAGTAAAAGCACTGGCATCTTCCGGGACGCCATACTGAGGGACCCAGACTGAGTGGTTGGTAATCAGGAAATTGGCATAAGTCGCCGGTAAGCGCAGTCCATCATCGTCACAAATCGGCGAAGGCAGGGGCAGCGGCACCAGGCGGTAGGGCTGACCGTCGGCCGTACGCATGGCTTCCAGCTCCGTTTCCATGGCCTTCAAGCTGATATAATGTTCATCACTCTCGTTGTCAGTGGCCACATAGGCGATTGTCTCGGCATCACAAAATCGCGCCAGGGTATCAATATGTCCATCGGTATCATCGCCAGCCAGGCGGCCATTATGCAGCCAAAGCACCCTCACGGCTCCCAGATGCTGCTTGAATCGGTTCTCCAGCGTGGAGATATCGGCAAGTGGGCTGCGGTTGGCATCAAGCAGGCATTGGGCTGTGGTCAATATGGTTCCCTGACCGTCACTTTCAATTGAGCCGCCCTCCAAAACCCAGGGCACCGTCTCCAGCACCGTATCGCCAAAGGCGCCCGCAACTGCCAGACGCCGGCTGATCATATTATCGTGATTGGCCGGGTATTTCATGCCCCAACCGTTAAAAATCCAGTCCAGCAGCAGAGGCTTTCCCTCGGCACCGATAAGCGAAATCGGGCCGAAATCACGGCACCATGTATCATTGATCGGCATTTCATAACAAAACAGGTTTTCCTGAAGTAATTGAGGGCTGGCGGAGCCAGCGGTCAGCAATTCAGCACGCGCGGCCTGTGCATCACGGGCTACCATTATTACCGCTTGCTCATGACTTAACTCATAGGCAAAATCGGCGACGCAAGCCTGAACCTCACTTAGATTATCGATCCAATCAGTCGCTTCGTCCGGCCAGGCCAGCAGCACGGCTGACTGAGGCTCCCATTCTGCCGGCATTCTACGTGAAAGGCCATTAAGGCCTGCCATTGTGTGCTTACTCATTAGAGTATGTTAGGGTTCGCTCCCTGTTACTGTCAAGCAAGTAATAGTACTGCTGGCTTACAAACAAACGCGGTGATATAATCCCGATCGGAACCACTGGTATCTGGAGGAAAAATGCCGTTAAAACAAACCCCCTTATTCGATCGTCACCTGGCCCACCAAGCCCGTATGGCTGAATTTGCCGGTTTTCAAATGCCGCTGCAATACCCCGATGGGGCGATAGCCGAACACCGGCTGGTTCGCAGCAGTGCCGGACTGGGCGATATCTCGCATATGGGACTGGTCAAGGTTCACGGCTGGCAAGCCGGCGACGCCCTGGCATTTGCCCTTAGTCTGGATGTCAGAAACATGGAACCCTTTACCGCCGCCTATGCCCTGATTTGTGCCCCGGATGGCGGCATAGTTGACGACATTTTCGTTTACCGCTTATCTGATCATTATCTGCTGGTACTAAATGCTGCCAATACTGCTACGGACATCAGCTGGTTGCAGGAACATACCAGTGAGTTTGCTGTCGGCATACAGAAAACCGACGCGGCCATGCTGGCCCTGCAGGGTCCCAAAGCACTGGAATTGGCCGCTGGCCTTTTGCAGAAGCCCCTGGGAATCCCGCGTTTCGGCATTGCTGAATTACAATATGGCGGGCGTGACCTGATGATCAGCCGCACCGGCTACACCGGCGAAGACGGGATCGAAATAATTTGCCCTCCCGATGCTGCTGATGAGCTGTGGCAAGCTATTCTGAAAAAAGCTGCCGAGCTAAAGATTGAATGCGGGCCGGTGGGCCTGGCGGCCAGAGACAGTCTGCGTTTCGAACCCGGTTTCCCCCTTTACGGCCACGAGCTTTCGCGTGATAACAGCCCTGCCGAGTCCCGGCTGCTGTGGGCCTGCGATTTTTCCCACGACTTTATCGGCCGCGATGCCGTGCTGGCCAGATCGTTTCAACTAGCCCAGCCTAATGGGCAACGTGTCCTGACGCGCTTTGCAATGATGGATGACGGAGTCCCCCGCCAGGGCTGTGAGGTACTGAATGACGAAGGCCAGGTCATCGGCCAGGTATGCAGCGGCATGCGGTCCCCCAGCCTGGAGCTGTTTGCCGGCAATGCCTATATCGATCAGGCCTATGCCAGAGCCGACTCTGAAATCTATATAAATATTCGAGGTAAGGGCAAAAAGGCCCGCGTCCTGGCCCGCCCGCTTTTTCGACCGGCCTACCGCGATGAGTCGAAAGGGACTAGTTTGGGCGGCCAGGCCAGCGGCGCCGACCAGACCGATGCCGGCCACCACACCAGCGGCTCCGGCCAGGCCGGCGCTACTGTTCCGGCCGCCGGCACCCAGAACGGCGGCGGCACTACCGTCCAAGCCAGCGCTACCGCCAACGGCGGCGCCCAAACCATCCCCCAGAACGATCCCGGCCAGCCTGGAGATTTCCAGTACCGACATATTGGTCCAGGTGCAGATGATCAGCAGGCGATGCTGGAGTGCCTGCAATGCCGCGACCTTGAGCAGCTGCTGATTGAAGCCATCCCGCCCAATATCCGCCTGAAAAAGCCGCTCAAACTGCCGGCAGCCTTGTCCGAAGCACAAATCCGCGAACAGCTACTGGCAGCTGCCAACAGAAACAAGGGGCCGAAAAGCCTGATCGGCTGCGGATACTACGGCGCCCACATGCCGGCGGTTATCCGCCGCAATGTACTGGAAAATCCGGCATGGTATACCCAGTATACCCCCTATCAGGCAGAGATTTCGCAAGGACGGTTGGAGGTGCTTTTACTTTTTCAGACCATGGTTATGGATCTGACCGGACTGGATGCCGCCAACGCCTCGATGCTGGATGAAGCCACGGCGGCCGCCGAGGCCATGCTGCTTTGCCGTCGCATCATGCCCCGCGACAGCCAGGCCAAGCGTTTCTTTGTTCACGAAGACTGCCTGCCGCAAACCATAGAGGTGGTAACAGGACGGGCAGAGGCGCAGGGCTTTCAGGTCGTTGTCGGCAACAGTCAGCAGCTGCATAGCCTGCTGGCCGAGTCGCAGGCTGACAGCGAACAGGGCTTTTTCGGCGGGCTTTTCCAGTATCCCGGATGCAGCGGGGCGGCGCAGATTCCGGCCGCCGGGATTGAAGCGCTGCATGCGGCTGGGGCCAAGGCGGTGGTCGCGGCCGACCTGCTGGCACTGACCTTGCTGGTCGAGCCAGCCAGTTTCGGCGCGGACGTCGTTGTGGGTAGCACCCAGCGCTTCGGCCTGCCAATGGGATTTGGCGGCCCGCATGCTGCCTACCTGGCCGCCAGCAAGGAGCACCTGCGCCAAATTCCGGGCAGAATTGCCGGCCTCAGCAAGGACCGTCTGGGTAACGACGGCATTCGGCTGGCCCTGCAAACCAGAGAGCAACATATCCGGCGTGACAAGGCGACCAGCAATATCTGTACCGCACAGGTGCTGCCAGCCATTCTGGCAACCATGTACGCAGTATACCACGGTCCCGAAGGGCTAAAAAACATTGCCCGCCGGATCCAGCAAAAGACCATGGCCCTGGCCAAGGCTTTAAGCATGCACGGCTACCACGTTATGGACACCGTCAGGTTTGATACCATCAGCATTGAAAAACTTGACCCCGAACAGTGTGAAGCCTGCCTTTTGCTGGCTGAACACCACGGCTACCTTTTACATCGCAGCGGCGCCAATTCAATCAGCATTAGTCTTGATGAGACGATCGAGGCCTCCGACCTGCACCGGCTCCTGAAGGCCTTCCCGCCGCTGGCCTCCGGCAAGGCATGCTCCACGCTGGAAATATCGTCCATGATCGCCAAGGCACCTGACCTCCCGGAAGGACAAAAGCGCAAGAGCAGCTTTCTTGAGCATCATCTTTTTAATGCCTATCACAGTGAAACAGAATTCCAGCGCTATCTGTACCGCCTGCAGCATAAAGACCTGTCACTGACCCATTCCATGATTCCCTTGGGCTCATGCACAATGAAGCTTAATCCTGCCATGGCCATGGAGGCCATCAGTTTCGATGGTTTTGCCAACGTACACCCCTTTGCGCCGGAACGCTACACCCGTGGATATCGCGATATCATTGCAGGCCTTGGTACCTGGCTAGGCGAGATCACCGGTTTGCCGGCGGTCACCATGCAGCCCAATTCCGGCGCTCAAGGTGAGTACACCGGGCTAATCTGCATCCGTTCCTACCTGAAATCACAGGGCCAGCAGGATCGAAATATCTGCCTGGTTCCAGCCAGCGCCCACGGCACCAACCCCGCCAGTGCGGTTATGGCCGGCTTTCAGGTAAAAACCGTTCCGTCGACAGCTGATGGCAGCATCGATCAGCAAGCGCTGGCCGACATTATCGCCGAGCATGAGCGGCAGATTGGGGCTATCATGATAACCTATCCTTCTACGCATGGCGTATTCGACACCAATATTCAACAGGTCATCGATATGGTCCACGCCTCAGGGGGCCAGGTTTACCTGGACGGCGCCAATATGAATGCCATGGTCGGGCTGTCATCGCCAGCCTCCCTTGGGGCCGACATCTGTCACTTGAATCTGCACAAGACCTTTGCAATCCCCCACGGCGGAGGAGGGCCAGGTGTTGGCACGGTCTGCGCCGCCGCCCATCTGGCACCCTTTTTGCCGCCCGCCGCGCCACGCAAAGAGGGACTGACAGCCCCTGTTTCGGCGGCCCCCTTCGGCAGCCCCAACATTTTGCCAATCAGCTGGGCCTACATTCGCGGCTTGGGCCTGAATGGCCTGAAAAAATCCAGCAGCATCGCGGTATTGAATGCCAATTATATTACCAAGCGCTTAAAAGATGCCTACAAGATCAGTTACCTGAACGCGCAAGGAAGAGTCGCTCACGAATGCATACTTGACCTGCGCGACATCCAGAAACAATGCAGCATTACTGTCGAGGACGTCGCCAAGCGCCTGATGGATTACGGCTTTCATGCCCCGACCATGTCATGGCCCGAACCGGGAACCCTAATGATTGAGCCCACAGAAAGCGAATCCAAGGCAGAATTGGACCGTTTTTGCGAAGCCATGCTGGCTATCCGGGATGAAATCAGGCAGGTGGAGAACGGTCAGGTGAAGGCCGAATCATCGGTGCTCAGAAACGCTCCCCACCCCATGGCCGAGGTCTGCAGTGATCACTGGAAGCACGAATACAGCCGAGAGACCGCAGCCTTTCCCCTGCAATGGGTAAAAGAACGAAAATTCTGGCCTGCGGTAGCGCGAATAGATAACGTAGCGGGTGACAGAAAACCGGTGTGCTCCTGTTCAGCCTGTCAGATTTGATTGTTCAAGAGCCCTTGGCATAAATCTGCAGAAGCTGAACGAAGTAGTACATCTTGGCGTAGGTCTCTTTTAACCTTTCATCAATCGGCTGCTCGCTGACACTTTCCAGCTCGCGCCAATTCAGGATCAAGGGATCGTCCTTCTTGCCGTAGTCCTCCATGACATTCTTGATGCCACGGCCAAGCTGTATCAGGTTCTGCGCTGAATTATTGACATAAAACTGGGCCTTCTTGTTGACTTCTTCCAGCTGTTGACGCAACAGCTTGGTAGTAGCCGGGTCCTTTTCGACAACACGTCCCATGGCGCGTTTTAGCTTCATACCCATTTCGCCCTCTTCGGACAGCGACTCATCGAATTCAACAATCTTTTGACTCATCTCCATCAATTCATGAAAGGCGGCCGACAATTGATTTGACATGATCTGGGCCGACCACTGCCCCCTGATTACCAGCAGGTCATGCAGTTCACGTACATCCTTCTTGAAATAATCGACCAGAAAGGCCTTCAGATAATTGATGGCATCGGTGTGAGTAAAGCCCCCCATCATCCGCTTGGAAAACATGACATTGGCCTTATCCGTGTAATGCTTGGCTCTGGCAACGACCGTTGTGCCAAAAACCTTCTTGACCAGATTGGTAACGCGATTATTGCGCTGCTCATTCAATATCTTTTGAATGGTAATCTCGGTCTGGGACTTTAGTTTGTTCAAATAGGGATCGACAATCTTCTCTACCGAGACCTTTTTTATTGGATTGAAATCCGGATCGCCGCCGGCATGCTGTGCCATCTGAATCAGAATTCCAGAGCGCTTTATCGAATACAATTGCGCCAACAGCTTCTTCCACTTTCCACGATCAACCACATCAACGTTTCGATATGCACGAAAAACATCAAAGACCTTGTCCCAATCGGCGTCAAAGGGCAGAACCTGCAGAAGGTCCACAAATTCCTTCAAGTCATCGACGACGTACTCGGCATTGATGGTTTCAAACTTGGGTGAATAGGATGTGTTGTGCTCCTGCATGGAAGAATCAAATTTCTTGAGCACAAAAAAGTAATCAAAACGGACCAGATCAATAAAGCTGGAAACCATAAAATAGGTCTGCTGAATATCACGAACTGTCGCCCCATCAAAGGCGCCAAAAAAAGTAATAATATGATCCTTCATTATCGAAGCTAGCTTTTTGGCGTCGTATTTTTCGGCCAGCTCCCGGATGGACTCCTCACGGAACTGCGACAAAACCTCGATCAAGTCTTCATTCAAATACGATTCAATAACAATCGTCTTGATAGCCTGCGAGCTTTCAGCCCCCTGAAGAATCTGCTGTGCCGGCGAAATAAGCTTGTAGACCTCAAAAAACAGTTTTCCCAGCCCCGGCAAGGCTTCGGAGGACCTAACCTTGTAGAATTTGAATTTCTGCTTGCTCAGGCTCTTCCCGATCAGCTTGAGTTTTCTTTTCTTGTTTCGCTCAGGGTCATTAGCTGCAGAAAAAATCGCCAAAATCTTGTCGATTATTGAGCCGCCCTGGTCACCCGAGCTGCCAGAGGAAGTAATACGATCCAATCCTTGGTCCATAATAAAAACGTACGTCATAATCATACTGTTGTCAATTCACACCCCTATACTGTATGCTGTCCGACGGAGGAAAATGTGAACCCAGCAGCAGAATCATTAAACAAGCGCCTGGAAGGCACCATAATCAGGCGGATGTTGTCAAATCTTGGTGAAAAACTGTACTTTCCCCGAGGCATTGTCGCTCAGGCCGCCGAAGCTGCCGCCCGCGCCCACCGTTTCGACGCCACGGTTGGAATGGCCTATACCCATGGCCATCCCATCATTCTGGATGCCATTTCCGAGGCTGTTCCGGGCATCCCGCCCAAGCAGATAGTCGGCTACAGCCCCACTTCGGGCAATGCTGAACTGCGTTCCCGTTGGCAGGCAGAAATTCGCAAGAAAAATCCCAGCCTGAAGGATGCCAGGATGTCAAAACCCATGGTCACAGCAGGGCTTACAAACGGCCTGAATAACGTTGCCGACCTGTTTTTCAACCCCGGCGACACACTGCTTTTGCCCGACCAATACTGGGGCAACTACAATCTGATGTTCGGCGTGCGTCACGGTATAAAAATTGTGACCTACCCCTTCTTTACCGCCGATGGACATTTTAATGTCGAGGCCATGGCCAAGGCTGTCAAAGAAAACCAGGGCCCCCGCGGCGTGAAACTTTTGCTCAACTTCCCCAACAACCCTACCGGCTATACACCCAGTTGCGAGGATGCGGCACGTATTGCAGCTTCGCTCGCAGAACTTGCCGACGATGGTGATATCATGGTTGTTTGCGATGATGCCTACTTTGGCCTTTTCTACGAAGACGGCATCGAAACTGAATCAATGTTTGCGCGCTGCGCCAAGCTTCACCCAAGAATCCTGGCCGTCAAAATCGACGGCGCCACCAAAGAAGATTATGTTTGGGGCTTCCGCATCGGCTTCATGACGATTGCCAATCCGCAGCTCACCGATGATCACTACGCTGCCTGGGACGACAAGCTGATCGGCAGCCTGCGCTCCAGCATTTCCAACAGCAATACCCTTGGGCAAAGCCTGCTGCTAAAAGCAATGGACAGCCCGGGCTACGCCACTAACAAAGAGGCAATTGAAAAGGAATTGCGTAGCCGTTACCTGATTGTCAGGGACATTGTGAAGGCCGCCCCTTACTCCAATCCGGATTTTCCGCTAAAGCCCCTGCCGTTCAACTCAGGATATTTCATGGCCTTTGAATGCACCCTGGATAACGCCGAACAGCTCAGGCTTGATTTACTGGATAAGGGGATCGGTACAATAGCGATTGGTAACCATGTGCTGCGCGTAGCCTATGCCGGTGTTGATCAGCAATTCCTACCGGAACTGTACGAAATCATCGCCCAAGCAGCTGCCAAGTGAGATCCCTGATATCCTTTGGCCGGCGATCGCTGGCCACGCTTCCGTTGCTGTTGCTGCTGGCCGGCTGCCAGCAGCTGCCGCCACCGGAGATTAACATCCTGACCTCCGAGCCTATCCTGTTTGTCTACGCCGAGTATTTTAATGCTCATAACAACTCATTACATGTTAATGTCCGCTACGACGACGACCCGATTAAATTCCTGAATTCACCAGGCGAGGCTCCGGACATTATTATCCAACCTGATCCGGCCGGAACATTTCAGACTGGACTTTTTCACAGAATCCCGGTTACCCAGGACAGAAATACCTATCCGCAGCTGATAAACCAGTTCAAGTATTTCAGCAAGGAAACAATGCTACCCCTGGCCTTCTCTCTGCCGGCCATAGTCTGGCACGGAGACCGGCCGGGCAACGATCTTCCGCTTACTATTGGTCT
Source organism: uncultured Spirochaeta sp. (assembly GCA_964509515.1). Lineage (GTDB taxonomy): Bacteria > Spirochaetota > Spirochaetia > DSM-27196 > DSM-8902 > Spirochaeta_B. Next base: position 4,851 of record CAZDYA010000005.1, on the reverse strand, counting down.
AAAACAGCTGGGAGAATTGCATACAGGCGAAGAAATCGGCGGCCAATTTCGCTATTTGGGCTTTTCTCCTACGTGGAACAAGGCCATGCCGCTTTGGTATTTACATGCCAGCGGACTGCAGATGGCCTTTACCCGCGAGGGTGTGCCGGCCTGGGATAGCAAACAGCTGGAGACAGCGGCCATGCAGCTGCGCGACTGGTCGTCAGAACACATCGGCGAACCTGGCCTGCTTCAGAAATTCGATGAGACATACCTTTATGCCCCATATTACGCATTGCTTCGCGAAGACCGTATTGGGTATTATCCGGTCAACTTGGGAACTCATTTGGCCTTGCCTCCCTACTTGCGAAGGGAACTGGATTTTGCCTGGTTTGGCTCTAACGGCCGCGTACCTGTCATCTCAATCCTGTATGCCGCCATCCCCAAGCAAAGCAAGCATCGAAAGCTGGCTGCCGAATTTCTGCAATGGCTGATTCATCCGGAAAACCAGCAACAGCTGATGGAATTTACCATCTCACAGGAGCTGGAAATTTTCGGCTTCTTCGGACGACTATCTTCATCCATCAATATCAATGAACAAATCATTCCAAGGATGCATCCGGAACTGACGGGGAAAGCACCGGTTGCCAGCCGACTGATCTTCCCGCCACCCTTGCCGCACTACTGGAGAGAGCTGGAACAGGATGTCATCGCACCATTTCTACAGGATGTCATCCTGCAAAAGGTTAACCCGGATAACTCCAATCTGGAAAGCAGGATCAAACTTTGGCTTTCGCAGCAGGAAAGCGGCTAATCACGAAGCGGTATCATCTAATCACGAGTCGGCGGATTAGCCCGAAATGGCAGACGACCGTCATTACGCTCTGCAAATAGCCTCATAATATATCGTAGCATGTGCATGCGCTGCCGCAAGTACTCGGCATCCTCCTGGAATTCCCGGTTAAAAGATGAGATTTCGGCGTAACCTTCACTGTTTTCATCCATAGCTTCCATAATCAAGCCACTGATTTCAAGCACCCGGTAATACAGGCGCTCGAAGATCACCATGTGGGCGGCAATGCGCATCAAGGGTCCGGCAATCGCCGCCTTTTGACGCATATACGTTGCGCGGCCAGCACGCCGGCCCTGCCGGTCTTCGATTATCCATTGATCAATGATGTCCTGATGTTCCATAAGGTCACGATTCAACTCGACAAAGCGAATTTTGGCAGCCCGATAGCGCCCGGTTAGATGACGCAATGCAGCCCACGGATTAGCCCGCATTGCCTTTAAGCGGTGCTGACGCCAGGTAGAACGATATTCCCCTGCCTGGCCAGGAGCCAGATCAAATGACCGAAGCCCCGCCTCTTCAGTGTATTCTGCCGCCTTACCGGGTACGGCCATCACCACTTCATCCTGATTATCAACCTCGACCCGCCCCGAATCAACCGCCACCAGAAAATCTCCTTGTGCGGTCGTGTCGACCAGAAACTCGGTTCCGCGCACACCCATTGCTGCTTGAGCTGTCACAACCTTGAATTGATGATTGGCGGGCAGCTTATGCACAGAGAAGTTCGCGCTGCCGCGAAGCAATTGCACGGCCGATTCCTGCTCACTCTCATCAAAGGCCAGATAGAATTCGGTACCAGCATTAACCACAATGGCACCTTCCATACCACCCTCAGAGAAGACAGAAATCTCTACCATCGAATCATCGTCAGTACTGATAACATCCAGGTTTTTCAACTGAAACCCAAAATCAAGCGGCATCCCCTCCGCCTGACCACCGCGGTAGACCACAGGTGCCCCTTCAATATAGACAACCTCACCAATGAAATTATCACCTGCGTACAAACCCAAGGGCAAAATGAACCCTAGAAATAGAGTAGCTACGATTTTTGATCTATTCACTTCTTTCTCTCCTGGCAACAAATATATCATGAATTTCAGGTATTTCCTGTGGTAAGGCGCCAAATGTTTTTTTCCAAACCACATCACTCTCCATGCAAAGATAAACCGGGTATTTCGGAAAAAGAATACCGGCGACTGAACGATACATCTCCACCCTTAATGGCTGCAGATATCTTTGCTTGCCATCAGCTGAAGGCACAAATTCGTCATATAGATAAGGTCGGTCAGCAATCTTCCGGCGTAAATCATGGGTGAAACGCACAGTACCCAGGCTTATCCAGGCAACCGCCGAGGGGTCAAAGTCCGTCAAAAGTCTGGCCACCGCTTGATACTGGGCCTGCCAATCGGCCACCCTGATCATCGGATCAAAGTGAAAGGCCACTTGATATCCCGCCTCCACGGCCAGGCGGGCGGCCGCCAATCGACGATCAAGCGATACAGCGCTACCTTCCTCCAGATCAATAATGGACTGCGGGTTAACCGAAAAGCCGATGACTGCCCGCCCCTTGGGCTTGATGTCCAGCAGGTGGTGCACAAAATCGGTTTTGGTTTTGAGCTCAAACCGGACATTAGGCAATTCGGCGGCCGCCTGAATAAACTCGCTGGACAAGCCGGTTAGCGGATCAAGCTGAAGCGAATCGCCAACCTCGCCAGTACCCACCCGCATAAGCGGCAACCGGGCTGCCAAACTGCGCATGGAAGCAATGGCCGGTCCGGTATCCACCTGAACAACCAGCGGCCTGAAATTCAGATAGCTTTGCATAATGCAATAGCTGCAGCCCAAGCTGCAGCCAATAAAGGCGTCAATAGTGTAGTAATTACAGCATTGATGCACCCTGGTACCGGGACATGGCGTCAGCGGTTCACCGCGAACAGTCTGTAGCAGCAATGACCGCTGATTGCGATATTCGGGGGGAATTTCATCGGCAGTATTAACACAGGTCCATTTCAGATCACCAAGCTGGGCCGCAACCCGCCGGAAAGCCGGAAATTTTTCAGCATCACTGGTGAAAAAAACCCGGTCGATGATCGACCTATAATAATCCAAGGTACTCATCAAGATGCTCCCCAGCGGCCTGCAAAGCCTGAATATTGCGGTTCAGCTCAGCTTTGTTTCGGGCCTGCATAACAACCTTTACACTGTCCCCCTCAAGATTATCAGGCAGATTAATTTTCACACGCCTGCCTGCAAAGTCCTGCTGATTTAGTTCTTCGGCCCTCTGGAGCCGCGAAGCTAGTTCGGGAAACCGCCTCTCATATATGGCCGACGCCGGATCATCTTGTTGCAGGACCTCATCCAGCAAGGATTGCAAGGCCTTGTCATCAAGCTGATCCCGTCTGGCGATCTCCATTATCCGCAGCGCCAAAATACGCCTTGTACTAAAACTGCAATTAAAATCGATCAGGCGAGATAACACCGCCGCCGGCAGATCGGCCAGGCTGACAGCCGTTCGCAGGTCAAAACTGGCACTAGCGATTGCCGCCTGCAAGATAGCTGGTAGCTGCCTGTACTGCTCTATCTGCGAGCGGAAACCTCCCTTCTTTATGACCAGTGGATCCAGGCGGCGCATCTGCTGCTCGGTCAAGGAAAGGGCCTGCATCATGGCCTTGATACTATCCATTTCTGCAAAGGAATAACCATCACACCTGTTTTCAGCCGCAAGCACCTTCTCTACTACATAAAAAGCATCAGACTGACCCAAATCAACAACCGGTAGCTGCAAGGTTGACAAAGACGACTCGCCGCCTGACTGAGCGGCCTGATCTGCCTGTTCATTCATAGCGGTAATATATGAAAACCCCCAAACGACCTTTCCCTGCCAGCAAAGAATCGGCGGATGTAACAAGGGGCTAAAATCCCTGGGGACAAATACATCAAATGTTTTGGTAATATCGGGATTATCCTTTACCAGGGAGCCCAAATCCGCAGGTCCCATTAGCTTGATATCCATGGAAAAGATCATGTCTGCTCCTGGCCTCAATTTGAGCCATCATGCACTTGCTTGTCAACACAGGAAGGTAACACAGCAAGGAAGGCCTTATTGACAGAGTTCCGGTCGTCCCATAGGATATGCAACCATGAATCCATTACAGGTTACCATCATAGGAGCAGGAACGGTTGGCGGTCATCTTGCCAGCATCCTGCATACCAACGCCGAAGCCATTCAAGCTCGCTGCGGACGAAAAATCCAGTTGCGCGCCATTGCCTCTCTCGACTTTACCGTTGCCGAACGCCTGGGACTTCCTCAGGCCTTATACACAACAGACACCGAAGCCGCCATCACCGATCCGGATACCGATGTCGTTGTTGAGCTGATCGGCGGCATTCACCCAGCCAAGGAATTCATTATTCAGGCCCTGGAAGCTGGAAAGCACGTTGTTACCGCCAACAAGGCCCTGCTGGCATATCACGGCCATGAGCTGATGGAAATCGCCCGAAAAAACGAGGTTTCACTGGCCTTTGAAGCCAGTTGCGCTGGTGGGGTGCCGATTATCCGCGTCCTGACCGAGGCCCTGCTGGGCGAGCAGATTGAAGCCATATACGGCATCCTCAACGGAACATGTAATTACATTTTAAGTCAGATGAGCTCGTCTTCGTACGAGGAGGCGCTGGCCCAGGCACAGGAATTGGGCCTGGCCGAAGCCGACCCGACCCTGGATGTCAGCGGCGAAGACACGGCTCACAAGATAGCCATTCTTTCAACCCTGGCCTTCGGCGTCAGGGTTCCGATGGAAAAAATACAGACCATAGGAATTGATCAGCTGGATCCTGTTGATATCCGCTACGCAGAGCGCCTGGGCTATGTTGTCAAGCTTATCGCCATGGCACAACGCACCAGTGAAGGTCCGCACGTCATGGTAAGCCCGGCCTTTATTCCCAAAGAGCACCCCCTGTCACCTGTGCATAACGCATTTAACGCCGTCAGCATATACTCTGACAACCTTGGGCATACCTTGTAC
>CAZDYA010000004.1:0-15505 GCA_964509515.1 uncultured Spirochaeta sp. | reverse complement strand
GCCTCCCCCGGCAGCGCCGGCCGTATAGGCAACACCCCGCCTCCCCCGCCAGCGCCCGGCCTCCCCCAAACTATCCCATTGCGAACACCCCAGTGTCGTATTAGAATAAGTCATGAGCAAAGCCAAAGTTGGAATCATCGGTGCCGGGGCATGGGGCACAGCCATCGCCAAAGTACTTGGACTAAAAGACATAGCAGTAGATATGTGGGCCTTCGAGCCGGAAGTTGCAGACGCCATCAACACCCAGCACTGCAACACCCGATACCTGCCGGACATCAGCCTGCCGCCGCAGCTCACCGCTGTAACCGACCTGCAACAAGCCGCAGCCGACAAGGACTACCTGATCATCGCCACCCCATCATTATTCACACTGGACACCGTCCGGGCCCTTATCAGCGTACCCGCCATCGCCGAAGGCCAAAGCCGAATCGGCATTCTTACAAAGGGCTTTATTTCCACACCCAAAGGCCAACGCCTGATAATCGAAACTTTGGAAGACTATCTGCCCGGCTTTTACAAAGGCAACCTGGCCTACATCTCGGGCCCCAGTCATGCCGAAGAAGTCGCCAACGGCAAGCTAACCGGCCTCATCAGCGCCTCACAGAATCCAAAGCTCAGCATCGCATTTCGCAACCTGCTGGACTCCCCCACTGTCAAGGTTTTTTCATCACTGGACACCATCGGCGTGCAGGTCTGCGGCGCCATGAAAAACGTCATCGCCATCGCCTTCGGGATGCTTGACGCTTTAAAAGAAAAACAGGAAGGGGTAACTGGCGACAACACCGAATCCCTCCTGCTGGCCGCAGGACTAAACGAAATACAAATCATGGGAACCGCCCTCGGCTCCACCCATCCGGAAACCTATACCAGCATCGCCGGCGTCGGCGACCTGGACGTTACCTGCCGAAGCCGCTTCGGCCGCAACCGCCGTTTCGGCCGCGAAATAATCCTGAAGGACAAGTTAAAACCATATCAGAACATCGACCAACTGATTCAGGACATCGAAGGCATAGGCTACCTGCCCGAAGGCGCCGTCGCCGCCCGCGCCGCCTGGGACGTCATACAGCAGCGCAACCTGCGCATGCCCATCTCTTCGGGCGTATTCAAAATACTCAACAAGGAATTCGACCCCCACAAGGCCCTCGAACTGATACTGGCCGGCAGCTAATTACCCGGCCAGAGAAAAGCCACCGCCCCGCCCGCGCCCCGCCGTGCCGCGCGCCCCAGCGCACCGCCCAGCCCTCCCAAAGGCGACTCAGTTGCCCGCCCGGCCCAGCATCGCATATAGCTCTCGCAATTCCCCCGCCGACGGCAGCTCATCGCCAAAGCGGTTCAGCAACCAGCCCAAGGCCTCGTATTCCTCGGCCGAAACCACAAAACCACCCTCATCCAACTCGCCGGAAAACAGCGAAACAAAAAACACCGAAAGCCTGTGCACCCCATCCAGACCATATAGCTGGCGCAAATCGCCAAAAATCCGCTGTGCCGGCACATCCTCGGGACAAGCCTCCACAAAAGCCTGCCCCGTCTCTTCCATCACCTGCTGCAAATGCCGCTGCGTCAAGGCCGTAATCGCCTGCTGATACTCATTAGAAGTCATAGCCCATAATGCCACACCCGCTCCCGCCCAGCAATCCCCAGCCGACAAACCCCGGCCCCATCAAGCCCCTTTACACATCGCCCCATTTTCAGTATATTCTTCAGACTACGGCGCCGTACCCAAGTGGTAAGGGAGAGGTCTGCAAAACCTTTATGCACCGGTTCGAATCCGGTCGGCGCCTTCTTGTTCACTAGAGTTCACCAACCCTTCAAGCCGGGACCTGCGGTTCCGGTCGGCGCCTTCTTGTTCGTAAATACTCACCAACCCTGCAAGCCGGGCTGTAGAGCTCCGGTCGGCGCCTTCTTGTTCGTAAAAGTTCACTATAATTCACATTTTTAATTGAGCTGTGCATGGGCGTTCGTCATCCGACGAACGCCTGTTTTTTAGCGTACCTACAGTTGCAAGGTTCCCCAACCAGCCTTAACATAGGAAAAGGAGGACGTCCCATGCAGCAGCCCTACATACTCGCCTTCGACGCCGGAACCACCAGCTCCCGCGCCATCATTTTCGACCACGCCGGAACCATCATCGGCACCGCCCAGCAGGAATTCCCCCAAATCTACCCCCAACCAGGCTGGGTCGAGCATGATCCCATGGACATCTGGGCCACCCAAAGCGGGGTTGCCCGCCAGGTTCTGGAAAAATGCGGCATCAGCCCAAAGAGTATTGCCGCCATCGGCATCACCAACCAGCGCGAAACCACCATCGTCTGGGACAAAAGCACCGGCAAGCCGGTCTACAACGCCATTGTTTGGCAGGACAAAAGAACCGCCCCCTTGTGCGAAAAACTCCGCTCTCAAGGCCTGGAAGACACTATCCGCCAGCGCACCGGACTGGTAATTGATTCCTATTTCAGCGGCACCAAGATCGCCTGGATTCTGGATCAGGATCCAACCCTGCGCCGCCGCGCCGCCCAAGGCGAGTTGGCTTTCGGCACGGTTGACAGTTGGCTCATTTACAATCTGACCCGTGGCAAGGTGCATGCCACCGATTACAGCAACGCATCACGCAGCATGCTCTATAACATCCATACCCTGGACTGGGACGATGAATTATTGACGGCCATGGATATTCCGAGAGCCATGCTGCCCCAGGTCAAGCCATCGGCTGCCATCTATGGTCACACCGATCCAGGCACCTTTGCCGGGGCCGGCATACCCATCGCCGGGGTGGCCGGTGACCAACAGGCCGCCCTGTTTGGACAAGGCTGCTTTCAAAAGGGCATGGCCAAAAACACCTACGGCACCGGGAGCTTCATTCTCATGAATACCGGCACCCAACCCATTGTCAGCGAAAACGGGCTATTGACCACCATCGCCTGGGGTATTGATAACAAGGTTGAATACGCCCTGGAAGGCAGCGTCTTTATTACCGGGGCCGCCATTCAATGGCTGCGCGACGAAATGAAGGTTCTCCATGACGCCGCTGACAGCGAATACTTTGCCAGTAAGGTAGCCGACAGCGGTGGGGTCTATGTTGTTCCAGCCTTTGCTGGTCTTGGCGCCCCCTACTGGGATATGTATGCCCGCGGCATGATTGTCGGCATCACCCGCGGCACTAACATGAACCACATCATCAGGGCTACCCTGGAAAGCCTTGCCTATCAGGTCAAGGATGTAGCCGACTGCATGGCCGCCGACAGCAAAATCCCATTAAAGGAACTCAAAGCCGACGGCGGGGCCGCTGCCAACAACTTCCTGATGCAGTTTCAGGCTGACATGCTGGGGGTTCCTGTCGTCCGGCCTGCAGTCCTGGAAACAACCGCCAGGGGCGCGGCCTTTCTGGCGGGTCTGCAAACAGGCTTTTGGCAGAACCAGCAGGATCTGATAACTCACAATCAAATCGATACCGAATTTCAGCCAAAAATGGAAGACAGCCAGCGCAAGTCCCTGTATCATGGCTGGCAACGAGCCGTCCAGCGTTCCCGTGGCTGGGCCGCAAGCGAATAAAGGGAGGGATCCTGTGTACCATCAAGCCAAGCCAGGCGCGGCAGTAAAGGCCGACATCGCCATTATCGGGGCGGGCGTCAGCGGAGCATCGATCGCCCGCACCCTCTCCCGCTATCAGCTGGACGTTGTTTTGCTCGAAAAATCAGCCGACGTTTGCTTTGGCACATCAAAGGCCAACAGCGGAATCGTCCACGGCGGTTTTCATCATAACAAGAAATATCTTAAAACCCATTTGGAAATTCAGGGCAACCTGATGTTTGATGCCCTGCATCGCGAGCTTGATTTCCCATTCGAACGCTGCGGTATAATCGTTGCGGCCATTAACGAAGAAGAGTTAAAACACACCCAATACCTTTATCAACAAGGGCTGGAAAACGGTGCCATCGGAATAGAAATGTGCAGCCGCGAGCGAATCCTCGCGCTGGAGCCAAAGCTCCATCCCGACGTAATTGGCGGCGTGCACGCCCCCGGCGGCGGCATAGTCGAGCCATATCGCTTCGGCTTTGCCATGGTCGAATCCGCCCAAAAGAACGGGGTGGCTGTATACACAAACTTTCAGGTCAGCGCCGCCGAAAAGAAAGGCGACCGTTTCCTTATTCACTCCTCTTCCGGAGGGCAGGTACAGGCCCGGTGGGTAATAAACGCTGCCGGCCTTTTTGCCGATGAAGTCAGCAAAATATTCCAGGCCGAAGAATTCCAGATTACCCCGCGCAAAGGCGAATACTTCCTGCTCGACAAATGGAGTAAAGCAGCACCGACAAGGGTGGTTTTTCCAGTACCAAGCCAGCTATCCAAGGGCATGCTGGTCATTCGCACGGCAGAAGGCACGGTATTAATCGGACCTACCGCCGAAGATATCCATGACAAATACGACACCACTACCACCAGCCAAAAACTTGATCAAATAATTGATGGCGCCCGACGTTTGGTACCCTCTATTTCATCCAGCGACATCATCACCGGCTTTGCTGGCCTAAGACCTGCGCTACCAAGCGGCGATTTCTATATTGACCGCAGTCAGCTGGTAGAAAACTTTATCCAGGTGGCCGGCATCCAAAGCCCCGGGCTTACCGCAGCTCCAGCCATTGGCGAATATGTTAAAGACCTCCTCAAGCAATGCGGATGTCAGCTGACCGAAAAACCCGATTTTGACCCCAGACTGGAACGCACCCCCCGGCTTAGGGATGCCGATACCTACCAAGCCGAGGACCTCATCAAAAAAGATGCGGCCTATTGCCGTGTTGTATGCCGCTGCGAAAGCGTTAGCGAGGCCGAGATAGTCGCCGCCATAAGGGCAGGCCATACCACGCTTGATGGTATCAAGTTTTACTCGCGGGCCGGCATGGGCCGCTGCCAGGGCGGCTTCTGCACCCATCGCATAATTCAATTAATAGAAGAACACGCCGGCATTCCATTTTCCCAGGTAAGCAAACATGGGGCGGGAAGCGAAGTCTTTGTAGCCAAGCTAGGAGCTAGCAAATGATAGAAAAAACCTTCGATGCCATGGTTATTGGTGCCGGTGCTGCCGGCATGTCAGCTGCCACCGAACTTGCCCGCGCCGGCTACAAAACCGCCATTATCGAACGCGATAATATTCCAGGCGGCATTCTGCTGCAATGCGTCCACAACGGTTTCGGTCTGCACGAATTCAAGGAAGAACTCACCGGCCCGGAATATGCCGAACGCTGGCAATGCATTGTCAGCGCCGAAGGTAATGCAAATTTATTCTGTGATACCACAGTACTTGAGTTGCAGGATCACGATACCTGCAAAACAGCTACCTGTGTATCGCCATCCCTTGGAATGTTTACCATCACCGCCAGAGTTGTAATTCTGGCCACAGGCTGTCGTGAGCGCAACCGCGGGGGCGTTTCCATCCCTGGCACCCGACCGGCTGGTGTTTATACAGCCGGGCTTGCCCAGCGGATGGTAAACATGGAGGGCTGCCTTCCCGGCAAAAACATCGTCATTGTCGGTTCCGGGGACATCGGGCTCATAATGGCCCGTCGCATGACCTGGTCCGGATGCAAGGTTCATGCTGTTGTCGAAATCCAGCCCTACCCCAGCGGCCTAACCCGCAACATTTCGCAGTGCTTAAATGATTTCGGCATTCCGCTTTATCTTAGCCACATCATCAGCAGTATTAACGGTCGGGATCGTATAGAAAGCGTCGACATTACTCCTCTAAGCGAAGGCCAACCAGATCATTCCCGGAGTTTCAAGCAGGATTGCGACACCCTCTTACTCTCTGTTGGTCTAATTCCCAGCCATGAGTTGGCCCGCCAACTTGGCGCTGACCTGAATCCCCTCACCAACGGCCCTGTTGTTGATAGCCGCCTGATGACCTCTGTCCCCGGGGTCTTTGCCTGCGGTAACGTTTTACATGTACACGACCTGGTTGATTTTGTGTCCGCCGAGGCCCGACAGGCCGGCAGGCAGGCAGCCGACTATCTTCAAGGCTACGTTCCCAGGCAGCAAATTCGCATCAAACCAGGCGCCAATATCCGTTATGTTGCTCCATCTGCGTATAATCCGGAAAAACCCGGAATCCTGTATTTCAGACCAATGATTGTCAAGAACAACGCCAGAATCGAGGTGCTGTTGGATAGCCAGGTTGTTTACAGCAGCAAAAAACCTCATGTCCAGCCATCAGAGATGATCCAGGTTGACACCGAAAAGTTTCAACTACCGGCCGCTAAACTTTCACCCGATGTATCATTGGAGGTTAACCTCATATGAGCCTGAAAACAGACAATTCCCGACAAAAAGAGATGGTCTGCATTGCCTGCCCAATCGGCTGCCGTTTAACTGTCACGAAAGAAGACGACGACATCCATGTAAGTGGGAACAAATGCCAGCGCGGCCAGATATATGCCCGCGAAGAATGGTTTTCACCAAAAAGAATGGTCACAACAACTTGTCTTGTCACCAACAGTACAGTTTTACCGCGAGTCCCTGTCCGCAGCACCGAGGCCATCCCGGTTGAATACATTAACAAACTGCTTTCCCAGCTGCACGAACTGGAAATAACCGCGCCACTTCCTGCTGGTTCTGTTATTATGGAAAATATTGAAGGTACGGGCATCGATATTATTACCAGCCACACTATTTAGACTGTTTTTCTTTCTTTTTGAACCCGTTTTTACTATCCTAATAGTGTGCATTCGTCACTTATTTTATTAGCATCCATTCACGGCGCTATTTCAATTGTTGGAGCCTATATTGGCTCTACAAGTTTGCACCGCCGCACTTCTCAACTCTCAATAAATCTTTCTGTTCTATCATTTTCTTTGTCCATTTGGTCAATATTTCAAGCCTTTGAACTATTATCACCAACTGTTGAATCGAGCTTTTTTTGGGCAGCGATGTCCTACCCGGGTATGCAATTGGCACTGCTTGCCATACTGTCCATTGCATGGGGAATTTCCAGCCCAATATCTACTAACAAACAGGAATATAATTCCAATATTTGGCGGTTCCTGTGGATTGCTTTATCGTTAATCCCGGCTACCACAATAATAATTTCTCTTACTAATCCCATGCACAGTCTTATGTGGAATAACCAACAGTTAAATTCTATCGGATTATCTACCTTTTCACGTGGCACATGGTATCCGATCCACCTGGGTTACTCATATGGCCTCATGCTGGTCAGCTTTGTCCTGCTGCTGTGGGCTGCCATTTTTAAAAAAGGCGTCATAAGAAAACAAGCTATTTTTATCTCTATATCCGGGCTTGTCCCGATGTCTGCAAATATCTGGTATCAAATTCATCTTTCAGAAAGCATCCCCCATGATTTTACTGTCATCGGTCTTATGCTGTCGGCAGTGGTTATTTTTTTGGTTTTTGGCCGCTACGGAACCAACCGCATCATCCCTGTAGCCCGCAGCTTCCTGGTAGAATACCTGCGCGATCCCATTGCAGTGGTAAATTCCTCCGGAAGGATTTTGGACCGCAACCTAAGATTTAACCGTATCTTCGGTTCACCCGAAAAAAACACCTATATCCAGCAAATTATGCCATCATGGACATCAATAATTGCCCGTATGGAAAAAGCTCACACCCTGCATACCATGCAATTCAATCAGAACGAAAGGATACGCTGGATGGAAGCTGGCATCTCACGTCTCCCAAGGCGTCGCTCAAGCGTCTATGCCATTGCCTTTCGCGACGTATCCCAGCACATAAACGACCAGGAACAACTCAAAGATGCCATCGCCGCACGTGATAAGCACATAAAAACCGCCGAAGATCTCAAGGAACAGCTCCATGAACAGGCTGTTCGCGATGAACTAACAGGCTTGTATAACCGCCGCTTCTGGGCAGAATCCATCGAAAGGGAGTGCGCTCGCGTTCAACGGAGGAATTGCGAGCTAAGCATAGCCATGATTGACATTGACCATTTTAAACTGCTCAACGACACCTACGGTCACAAACTTGGAGACGCCGTGTTAAAACACATAACCAAGCTGATCAGCAAGCATAGCCGCCAAAGCGATATCTTCTTTCGTTTTGGCGGCGAAGAATTTGTACTTGTCATGCCAGAGATCGGTAACGAATCTGCCATGGAAAGGCTCGAAGAAATGCGCCTTATGATTCAAAACACCCCTTATGAACACGCCGAACACGGCCCGCTATCCATTACCATCTCAATCGGCTATGCCGTAATCCCCAGGCACGGCAGCGATCATGAGAAAATTCTGGAGACCGCCGATCAGGCCATGTATTATGCCAAGGAACACGGGCGCAACAAGACAGTCTCGGCAGATATTTTCATGCCATAAGCTATCCACCTTGATATCTTTATTATTAACTGTTATTTTTCTAGCAAGCTCCGGTAGCTCAGCAGGATAGAGCAAGTGCCTCCTAAGCACTAGGTCGGACGTTCGAATCGTCTCCGGGGCATATCTCTCCTTTTTTGCAGGCAAGTCTATGAATTGGCAATACGACAATGAATTGGATTCCCACACCAACAAAACCCTTGATTACTTCTTCCAGCTATCAAGGTATCCCAGGGTTTCAGGAAACGAAGCCGGCATCCGCCAGCATTTATTAACCTGGGCTGATCAACATGGCTATTCTCATGCCACTGACAAGGTAGGAAACCTTGTTATATACGTCCCTGCTACTTCCAGCTGCACAACAGCCAACCGCCAAGCAGCCGGCAACAAATCATCCGGCGAGCCAAACCAAACCGTAATTTTGCAGGGGCACATGGATATGGTTGGCGAAAAGTTGCCAAACTCGCAGCATGATTTTTCAAGCGATCCCATAATAATCCTTCGCAACGGTGACATTTTACATGCTGATCAAACGACCCTCGGTGCCGATAACGGCATCGCCATAGCCATAGCCCAAATGATTGCCAGCAGCGACGATATTTGCCACCCAGCACTCGAGCTTTGTTTTACCGTTCAAGAAGAAACCGGGCTTATAGGTGCGGCCGAACTGGATACAAACCTGCTAAATGGCCGGAAACTGATAAACCTCGACAGCGAAGATGAAGGCGTCATTACGATTGGCTGTGCCGGGGGTCAGGACAGCCACATTGTTTTGCCCATCAACAGGATACCATCGGACAGCCAGGTAGAAAAATTAATCCCTGTCGTTTTGGGCGTCAGCGGTTTACGAGGCGGACACTCTGGCGTCGAAATACACGAAAAACTTGCCAATGGCTTGCAGCTACTTGGTCGCTTTTTGCATCAGGCCAAGCAGCAGATGAAATCGGTCAACGAGCCTTGTATGATAGTAGCCATCAATGGAGGCAATGCCCACAACGCCATACCCAGGGATGCCAGTGCCCTGCTATACTGCACGCCTCAAGTCCTAACAATACTGCAGGGCCTTGCTGCTGATATGCAAAAGGATTTCGCCGGTGAATATTACGTGCTGGATCAAAAAGTTAATCTATTTGCCAGCAAGCTTCAGGTCTGCCCTACCCACATTATTCAGCAGTATAATGAAGCCATCGACTGGCAACCCATGGATTCTGCCACGACTCAAAAAGCAATCAATGCCATGCTGGCTCTTCCCCATGGCGTACGCAGCTACAGCGAGGCAGTTCCGGGCCTGGTAGAAACATCCAGCAATTTTGCCGCTGTCCACACCAAGCGCGGAACTATTGAATTCCTTTGCAGCCAGCGCAGCAGCTTACCCTCCGCCCTAAAAGGCATCAGCACCGCCATCGACAGCGTAGCCGGGTTGATGGGCGCCAGTATTACCCACAACAACGGCTACCCACCTTGGCCACCCAAGCCCGACAGCGGCTTGTTGCGCCTGGCAAGTGACACCTATACGGCCCTATTTGGCAAGCCTCCGCATATCGAAAGCATACACGCCGGACTGGAATGCGGCCTGATCGGAGCCAAATTCCCGGGCATGGATATGATTTCCATCGGTCCAACCATCAAGTATCCACATTCCCCGGAAGAGCAAATGTCAATCGAAAGCCTGCAAAAGCTAATAATGTTTTTGCTGTCTATTCTGGATTCATTGTGCCAAGCCTGAAAAGCCTTTGGCGGTCATTCTGGGTTATTCCCATCCGCTTTTACCAGCTGGTAATCAGCCCATGGCTACCCAAGAGCTGCATCTACACCCCGACCTGTTCACAGTATGCCCATCAAAGCATCATGAAACATGGCCTGCTTCGCGGCATGGCTATTGCCGCCCTGCGCATCGGCCGTTGCGCGGGCGGCTTGTACTGTGGAGGTCCAGACCCGGTTCCCGAGACAATAAGGTGGAAAGAAATTTTTTATGAATATAAAAAAAGATGGTGCCGATCTAAGACTTAACACCCTTCTGAAGAAGCTGTTCGAGTTCCTTCAAAACAGCGGTAACATCTTCAACTGTACGACTAAAGATATACTCAATACCAGCATAATGCGCTAATCCCATCAGATAATTTGCCACTACTCTGGGATTCTCCATTTGTTCGCTATCAAAGGTCTGGATATAGGTCTGTTCAAAACCGTCGTAATACTCAGCCATTGCCTTGGTTGGGGTAAACTCGGCCTCTCTGGCTATCTGGTAGTATTCCTTGTGACTTGAAAAAAAGTGAAGAAATAGGCGCAGTGCCAACAACTCACTATACAAGCGCGGCAAGGTAGGATCAGAACGCAATGCAATATACCAGCGGATTTCAAGGCTTATGTGCCTGATAACCTCGTCCAGGAATTCTTCCTTGCTGGTAAAATGCAGATAAAAAGTCCCAACAGAAAAGCCGGCTTGCTGGGCAATTTCAAACACATTCACCACATGAAAACCCTTGCTGCCAAACAAATCAAGCCCGGCCTGCACCAATTTTTTTTTGGTGTTTTCGGGCAGTGGAGTAAGCGGCGGGGATTCCGGGATTGAAAGATAACGTGATTCAGCTGGATGTTCATTTGGAGCTGGCAATAAGCCCTCAAGAATGTAATTAGCCAAAAGCTCGCTGGTCACATTGCATTCGTGGAATGCCGGCCGACGAACCATAAAGCGAATTCCACCAAGAATATACAAATACTCTGCCTCGCTGATTTTTCGTTCAAAAATTCCTTCAAGGCATGTCATATACATTTTCCGCAGTTGCTGCTCGTATTCAGGGTAGCGTAACTCGGCCTCGCGAAATATATTGATATACTTCCAGTCTTCGCGGTTGGCCTGCAACAAACGATCCAGAAATGTTATCAACCTTTCTCTTACAGTTTCACCCTCAACAACAGAGAACCTATCAGTAATAAATACCAGATACTCCTGTATCAAAGAGAGAAAGATTGATTCCTTGTTCGGAAAATGTTTGTAAAAGGCTCCATTGGAGAGATCCGCATGTTTGCAGATCTCCACAATGGATACTGATTCATACCACCGTTCGGCAAATAAATCTTTTGCTGCCTCAAGTAATCTTTGCCGCCCGGTGGCCGTTTTCCTTGCACTCATTCAGTGTCGAATTCTGTAACCATCCGGACAAACAAGGCCGGATCTTCAATGTTTAAGGCATGACCAACATGGTCAACTATCTTGCATTCGGCGTTCAAGGCCTTGGCTGTAGCCTGAGCCATAGGTACGGTAACAACCGGATCAAGCGCACCGTTAATAACCAATGTTGGCACCTTGTTGCTGCTGGCCTTGGAGCTGTAGTTAAACTTGTCCAATGCCTTGGCATTACCAATAAAAGAAGCCTTGTTCATCAACATAGCCTCTTTGGTAAACTTGGCAGCCAGCTTAAGGTCCCCGCTTCTTGTGCCCATGATTCTGTTCATGGAAAACTTGAGCTTGTTGTATTCGTCCTTGATGGCATCAACAATGGGCAGGAATTCATCGGGAACCCTAACCCCTTCAACCGGACTCGAATCAAGGAGCACCATGCGGCTTACCTTTGCTGGATAACGCAATGCCAATGACATGGCAACCGCTCCGCCCAAGGACTGCCCAACAATATAGCAGGGGCCAGCACCGAGCTCATCAATAAAAGCTGCCAGATGATCTGCATAGGTATCTATATCACTATCAGCAATCCTGGAAGACCGGCCAAAGTTGACCAAATCGGGAGCAATAGCGCGGTAGCCGGGAACATTCATGACTTCCTTGAACCACAAGCGTGAAGCAAAGTTGCCATGTATATAGATCAGCGGCTTGCCCTGTCCTTTTTCGACGTAGAACATTTTGGTACCGGGAGCGACCTCGACCTTTTTGCCAAAGGCCGGCATAAGGGAATAGAAAAATCGCACAATGGCCGTATAAGGTTTTTGCAGCTTCTGATGCCAGATAACCCACAGTTCAAACGCAATACCCTTGGGCAACAGAAGAACAAAGATAATCAGCAGAATACCGTTTACCAATGACAATGAACCGCCGGGAGCATCAGCCAAAATGATCGGTAAACCGATAATTACAACCGAACCAATCAAAGCCCCTTCCAGCATTATTGCCCCGCCGATGATGATTATCAGCAGCAGGTTAATAGCGGCATTCAGACCGAAAAGGTCTGATTTGACCAGGCCCTGCGACATGGTATATAGCGAGCCAGCAAAGGAGCAGTAAAAAGAACTGATAACGAAGACCAGCAGCTTGTTCTTGGTAAGATTGGTACCATAAGACCTAGCCGCAACTTCACTGTCGCGAATCATCCGGAATTTCACCCCGAATGGCGACTTCATAATCACGATACCAAGCCCATAAAACAACAGGAATGATGCCAATACAACCAGAAAAGTGTAAACATCGCGCAAGCTGGATAAATCAAAGATCGGCGAAATCTGCAGTCCCATGGCTCCGCCAAGGGCATCAGTGCCGTTCAGCACCTGCTGCATACCAACACCAAAGGCAATGGTTGCAATGGCCAGGTAATAACCCTTCAAGCGCAAGGCCGGCAAGCCAATCAGCAGGGCAAATACCAGAGACACCCCAAAACCGATTAATACACTTAGCACCAGCAAGGGCATCGATGAACCAAGGTGCGTTCCAACCATGGCAGTACTATAGGCTCCAATCGCCACAAAGGCCGCATGCCCCAGCGACAGCTGACCGCTAACCCCAATCAAAAGCACCATGCCCATACCGGCAATAGCCCAGACCAGAATATTGGTTACCGCGCTAAGATTATACAATCCGAAGGACAGCGCGAGCACAAGTCCAACAAGAAAGATAATTGTTCCAAGTATAGCTATTCGTTTTTTCACGCTTTCCTCCCCTTCCTGGTGCCGAAAATCCCTTCCGGCTTAAAGACAAGCACAAGGATAACCAGGAAGAATATAACCGCAGTCTGATATTTTTCCATGGCAGGCACGAAGGCTATAAGTCTTTCAAGCACACCAATGATCAGTCCGCCCCAGATAGCCCCAAACAGGCTTCCAAAACCGCCAAGAACGGCAGCTGTAATACCAAACAGCTGAGTATTCATAAGCATCAGCGCATGCACCGAGGTAAGTGGTGCAAGCAATATACCGACAACAACGGCGAATGATATCGCCAAGGCCCAAACAATCCGGTCAACAAAGTTGGCATTAACACCAACAACCTGAGCCCCAACCCTGTCCTGTCCGCGGGCGCGAATCGACATACCAATGCTGGTATATTTCATGATCAGGGCCATGGAGATCGAGATTGTCAGTGCCACCAGCATCACAATAATATCGTTGCTGCGAATAACAACCCCCGCTGCTGCGTCAGCGCCAAGAATAATTGGCGGAGCATCGGTAAAAGCAGGAAATTTCTCGAAGTTCGGGCTCCAAATCAGGTTAGCTGCGCCTTCAAAAACCAGCAACAAACCCAGGGTAACCATCAACATACTGGCAGGCGAGATATTCTTGATCTTGCGCATCAGTACCGTGTCGATAAGAATACCCAAAATGGCCCCGAAACCAACCCCAAAAGGCACCGCTGCCAGCAACCTTACGGTCTGATTTGCGATGCTATTTTCAAATAGATTAAACATCGTCAGGGTGACCAGGACACTGGTCATTGCTGAATACCCATGGCTAAAGTTCAATGTTCCGGCCGTACGAAAGATCATCGCAATACCGAAACCCATCAGTCCGTAAAGAGCACCCTGTGGGATGCCGATTACCATTGCTTGTAAAATGTTAATAATAACAGTCACAGTATGCTCCTACATTCCCAAATATGCTTTGCGCAAGGTGTCATCCTTGAGCATCTCTGAAGCCTGCCCCTGATGCACAATCACACCATTTTGCAGTACATAAGCCCGATTACTGATCGACAAGGCCTTGGTAGCATTTTGCTCGACCAGCAATACCGACATCCTCTCTTGCAGCTTCTTCAGAACGCGAAACATGTCATCCACGATAACCGGCGCCAAACCCAATGAAGGCTCATCAAGCATTAGTACTTCCGGCTCTGAAATCAATGCGCGACCAACCGCCAGCATCTGCTGCTCACCACCTGAAAGAGAGCCAGCGATCTGCTTGTAACGCTCTTTCAAACGAGGAAACAGTTCATACACATCTTCTACGTTTTTCTTGAAATCGCCACGGACAAAGGTCCCCAGCTTTAGGTTCTCTTCGACAGTCATGGCAGGGAAAATACGACGATTTTCCGGGCAAAGCACCAAGCCTTTTTCGGTTGGTTCTTTCGGGGTTTTGCGAGACAATTTTTCGCCCTTGTACCAAACCTCGCCGTGGGCAGCCACAACGCCAATTATACCGAACAGGGTAGATGTTTTTCCGGCACCGTTGGCGCCCAGAATGGAAACGATCTCGCCCTTTCGCAGTTCAAAGGAAATCCCCTTAACCGCCTGAATTGGTCCATAGGATACCTGCAGATTTTTAACCTCAAGCATTGTTATCCTCCCCCAGGTAAACCCGAATTACTTCCGGATTCTTGGCAATCTCGGCCGGTGTTCCCTCTGCAATTTTCTTTCCAAAGTTGATAACCGTAATACGGTCAGATATTTTCATAACAATTTCCATGTCATGCTCAACCAGAAGAATGGTCATTCCCTGTTTCTTCATTTCAGAAAGAACAACATCCAGTTCTTCGGTTTCCTGATGATTCAATCCGGCAGCCGGCTCATCAAGCAAGAGCATCTCTGGTCTTGATATAATCGCTCGCGCTATCTCAACCTTCTTCAGAATCCCGTAAGAAAGCTGTGTCGGGAATTGATACAGATACTGTGAAATTCCGACAGTTTGCGCGACCTCCAAAATCCTGGCGTCTACTTCCTTGGTAAACTTCTTGTGTCCACCAACAAAGATCGCTGGAAATGCAGTCTGATAATGATAGGCATAGCCTGAGTACAGGTTGTCATAGACATTCATGCCATTAAATAATTGAAGGTTTTGAAATGTTCGGGCGATTCCCTTGTGAATCATCCTGTGATCAGGCAGAGCGGTAATATCCTCGCCCTTGTAAAAAACCTTTCCAAATGTGCGCGGCCCAATTCTGGTAATCGAATTGAACAGGGTTGTTTTACCGGCACCGTTGGGACCGATCAGAGAATGGATTGTACCCTTCTCTACTG
>CAZDYA010000003.1:0-16301 GCA_964509515.1 uncultured Spirochaeta sp. | reverse complement strand
CGGAACTATATCGACAGAGCCGGCTGCGTAATCTGTAATATTTCGCAACTCATAGAGCACCTCGAGCATTATGCCATGGCATATCTCAAAACCTATCAGGCCCCATTTTTGCGCGGTAAGCTCCTGCAATTCGGACAGTCCATCGGCTAATTGAGATGTATATAATGCGTCCGATGAACCATCATCATAGGCCAGAGCACGGTTGACACCTTTGGTCCGAACAACATAGTCCGCCTGTTTGTCGGTAGGCTGACTACGCCATCCTGAACCGTGCCCCCATATTACCATGGCATAATTTTGTGCCGGAAAACTGTTAACGCCATGCCTAATAAACTGTTTCAATGTCCATGGCTCCCCCATATTTACCGGCATGGGCGCAGCGTCGGATAAACCAAGAAAAGATGAATCAATGGGAGGAGATTGAATTGTTCCATTGGCGGGAGAGCTTAATGGTCGCAGATGATACAACTTTGCCCCAGCTGGTCTATCCAGTAAGGCAAGTATCGAAACATCATCGTCAAAAAAAGCAACTGATTGCTCTAACGCTACCAGATCCTGAATAGCATAAGGTTCTAATTCGTTATCAGCAGCCATGTACAAAAACAAGGTCAAACCTTTTTCCGGGTGAATGGGATTAACTTCAATCTTTCTTGCTGAGTACGGTGGAATACAGGCGTTGCATATCAGGCATAAAACACCCAAAGCAGGAAGCAGCAGAAATCTGCATTTACTCATAGGCCTGCCTCGCTGAATGCATCAGGCTTTCACCTGGATAGCTATAAACATGAAATGCATCTTGCCAACAACTTCCATCTGAAAAATCTATCCTTGAAAGGACGAAGTCGCAGACCTTTATATGTCCAGCCGGTTTAAACCAGAAAAAATCCTCCAGGGGCAAGACCAGTTCTGCTTCCTGGGCGCTTTCCAGTATAAATTCTGAATCTATGACAAATGAATTATTCCAGCCATCTGGCAACGGCTTATCCGAAGCATCAAACAGCTTGAATGCACATTGTATGCCGGATACCGTCTTGCCACTTTTATTTGAAAGATCAACTGTGACCCCAACCGGCCCCGGGTATGGTTGGCCATCACCAGCCCATGCGCCAATTTCCAGCACTGTTACCGGTGGTGGTTCGACAGGTACAAATAGAGCACACCCACCACATAAAATGGCGCCAAGTACTACCATTTTCATTGTTGCCTCCACACCTTATTACACAGATGCAGGCTTCAATAATTCAACTTCGATGAAAAAAAATTACAATACTTGCAAACTAGCATTGCGGTCGCTATGATACATCCATGATTGATATTAAGCACCTAAAAGACAACATGGCAATTCATCTAAAGAACATTGCTGCCCGAGGAATGACAGCCAACCCGGAGTTGGCTTTGGAACTATACGAAAAAAGAAACGCTGTACAAATTGAGCTCGATGAACTACGGCGGCAAAGAAATGCAACGGCAGAGGCGATGAAGGGAAAACTGGAACCTTCTGAAAGAAGCGAACTGATAGAACGCGGAAAAGCATTGAAAGAACTTATCCCCAGTAAAGAGGAAGAGTTCAACAAACTTGATGCCGCCATGACTGCCGAGCTGGAGAAAATCCCTAACCTGGCTCACCCTGATGCCCCTGTCGGTAAAGAAGAAAAGGATAACCTGCAAATCCGTAGCTGGGGCAAAATACCTGAATTCAGCTTCGAGCAAAAGGACCATGTCATGCTTGGTGACAAACTTGATTTGATTGACTTTGATACAGCTACCAGAGTATCAGGACCAAAATTCTATTTTCTAAAAAATCAGGCCGTGTTTCTGGAGATGGCGCTTGTCCGCTTTGCTATGGAGCTCCTGCAAAAGCATGGTTTTACTCCCACCATTACTCCTGACATCGCTCGTGAAGAAGTGGTTGCCGGTATCGGCTTTCAGCCAAGGGGCGAAGAAAGCAATATCTACACCATAGAAGGTACAGGTACTTGTTTGGTAGGAACTGCCGAAATCACCCTTGGTGGATACCATGCTGGAAAAATCCTGGAAATGGATCAATTACCGATACGCCTGGCCGGTGTGTCCCATTGCTTCCGCCGGGAAGCCGGCGCAGCTGGCCAATACAGCAAGGGCCTGTACCGCGTGCATCAGTTTACAAAGGTTGAAATGTTTGTATACACCACCCCGGAAGAAAGCGAGAATGAACATCAAAAACTATGCGCAATAGAAGAAGAAATTTTCCAGACCCTTGGAATCCCTTACAGGGTAGTTGACACCTGCACTGGCGATCTTGGAGCTCCAGCCTATCGCAAATATGATCTTGAGGCCTGGATGCCAGGTCGAGGTGAAAACGGAGACTGGGGAGAGGTTACCAGTACAAGTAATTGCACCGATTACCAGGCCAGAAGGTTAAATGTTCGCTATCGGGATCAGGAAGGTAAAACCAGAATTGTTCATATGCTGAACGGTACGGCCATTGCCATCTCCCGGGCTCTTGTTGCCATCATGGAAAACTTTCAGCAGGCAGATGGTTCAATCACAATCCCTGAGGCGCTGGTGCCCTATACAGGCTTTAACAGCATAAAAAGCAATACGCCGGAGTAAGCCTTGAAACCATTGGTAATCGCCGAAATTGGCAGCAGCCACCGCGGCGACCTCATTATGGCCGAAGAACTAATCGCCGCAGCGGCCGAGGCCGGCGCCAACTGCGCAAAGTTCCAAACAATCTTCGCCGACGAGATTGTGCCGCCGAATGTCGGTCACGTGCCGCTGCCCGGCGGCAGCATCCCCCTCTATGAACGCTTTATCGAGCTGCAGCAGCCGCCGACCTTCTACGCCGAATTACAGAACCTCTGCGAGCGCTACGGCATCGCCTTCCTCTCCAGCCCTTTCGGCATCAAAAGCGCCCGCCTGCTAAAGCAGCTTGGGGTAAAGGCAATAAAAATTGCCAGCCCTGAATTAAATCACCTACCCTTACTACAAGAAGTCAACAGTTACGGTTTGCCAATCATGCTTAGCACCGGTGTATCGCGACTGCAGGATATTGAAAACGCCTTGGAGGTTCTTTCTGGCTTGCCAGAAAAGGCCAACACTAACAGCAATTCAATATTTGATAACTTGCCACCGATTTCGCTCTTGCACTGTGTTACCGCCTATCCAGCGCCAGAAGAAGACTACAATCTGAAAGTCATTCCACTGTTAAGCCAGTTATTTGGTGTTGCCTGTGGTGTTTCAGACCACAGTTTGG
Source organism: uncultured Spirochaeta sp. (assembly GCA_964509515.1). Classification (GTDB taxonomy): domain Bacteria; phylum Spirochaetota; class Spirochaetia; order DSM-27196; family DSM-8902; genus Spirochaeta_B. The sequence continues at coordinate 13,066 of CAZDYA010000003.1, read as the reverse complement.
ACCCCGTGCTCGTCCCGGGTTTGGCAAGCGCCATGGGAGCAACAATAATAGAAAAGCACATCACCCTTTCCCGCCAGGGCGATGGCCTGGATGATCCAGTTGCCCTGGAACCAAAGCAGTTTGCCAGTATGGTAAAGGCCATCAAGACTGCATCAGCACAAAGCCTGGAACAGACAATAAAAGACTATTCGCGGGAATTTGGTCAATCAAGGGTGCTCGCTGTGCTTGGCAGCGGCCAGAAAACACTGGCCGCCAGCGAGGCCGAAAATTATGGCCGCACCAACCGCTCCCTGCATGCTTTAAAGGATCTGCCGGCAGGACACATGCTGGCGGCAAGTGACTTTGCTCCGCTAAGAACCGAAAAGGTCTTATCTTGTGGAATTTCCCCATGGTATACAGATACCATTATTGGAAAAAAACTGTTCAAGGCGATCACTGCCGGACAAGGCATCAGGTGGGAAGATTTACTGCACGGTTAAAAAACATTGTCAATTTGGTAATCAATTATTAAAATAGGCCTCCAAAGGAGTAACAGATGGAAATCTTAATGGATATTAACAGCAAGATTAACAGTGTTGTCTGGGGTCCTCCATTCATGATTCTGCTCATCGGAACAGGCCTGTATTTAACCATCCGCCTTGGCTTCTTTCAATTCCTGCATTTGGGAACAGCCTGGAAGCATAGCTTTGGACGATTATTCAGCAAGAAAAGAGCTGGCGAAGACGGTGCAATAAGCTCTTTTCAGGCAGTTAGCTCGGCCATGGCAGCTACCATTGGGGTTGGCAACATTGCGGGTGTCAGCACTGCCATTGTACTTGGTGGTCCGGGTGCTGTTTTCTGGATGTGGATATCTGCATTGGTTGGTATGGCGACCAAGTTCGGCGAAGCGTCGCTGGGGGTCAAGTACCGCGAGATGGATGAAAATGGCAACATCAAGGGCGGTGTAATGTATTACATCGAAAAAGGCCTTGGCCGCAAATGGAGGTGGCTGGCAATCATCTATGCCCTGCTTTCCGGCATTGCCGCACTGGGTATCGGCAATATGGTTCAAGCCAATACCATGGCTGATTCATTACAAACCGGTTTTAATATTCCCCCGATTGCCACCGGGATAGCTGCTGTTATACTTGTGGGGCTGGTAATTCTTGGCGGCATCAAGCGTATCGGTCAAACAGCCGAAAAGGTTGTTCCTTTCATGGCTATCGTCTATATATTGGGTTCATTGATTATCCTGGCTCTAAACTTCAAGGCCATCCCATCAGCCTTCGGCCAGATTTTCTACTATGCCTTCAATCCAATGGCCGCAACCGGTGGTTTTGCCGGTTCCACAGTTGCAATGTCCATCCGCTTCGGGATTGCCCGTGGTATTTTTTCCAACGAAGCCGGTCTTGGAGCCGCTTCAATTGTCCATGCCCAAGCCAAGAACTCGCCGACAGGCCAAGGCCTCTGGGGTATCTGGGAGGTCTTTATTGATACCATTGTTGTCTGTTCGATGACCGCCTTGGTAATTTTGGTCACTGGTGTCCTGGAAACAGGTGAAACAGGGGCCTCACTAGCCTCTGAGGCCTTTTCTAAGGGACTTCCTGGGCCTGGTGGTGTCTTGGTACTAGGAGGGCTTGTTCTGTTCAGCTATACCACAATGCTGACATGGAGCTTCTATGGTGAAAAGAGCTGGGAATATGTCTTTGGCAAAAGGATCGTTCTTCCCTACCGACTGTTTTTTCTTGGTTTCCTGCTGGTCGGTGCAATTGGCGGGCTGGAATTTATCTGGGGCATTGCAGATACCATGAACGGGTTAATGGCTGCGCCCAACCTGATAGCCATGCTTGTGCTAGCCGGGGTGATAGTCAAAGAAAAGAACAGCTATATGAAGGAACTAAAAGCGTGAACCATCAAAGCAATTCACTTAAGCTCCTGGATGCTGAATGCATCTGGGAGCAAGCTGCGCATAATGCTTTTACCGATCTGGAATATTATAAAAAGCAATGGATCTGTGTTTTCCGTGAAGGGTCCGCTCATGTTTCGCCGGACGGTGCGCTTAGGGTTATTACATCTTCAGATGGCAAGAAATGGCAATCAAGTTCCCTGTTACAGGATGCCGAAGCCGATCTTCGTGATGCCAAGATTTGCACAACACCCCAGGGCCAACTGATGCTAACAGGAGGGGCGGCTCTGCATGATAAAAGCCAACATACCCATCAAACCTTACTGTGGCTAACAGACGATCCGTCAAGCTGGGGACCGGCCAAGCCTATTGGCGATCCGAATTTCTGGATATGGCGGGTTACCTGGCAAAACAATACTGCCTGGGGAGCGGCCTATGATTGCCGCTTGGGAAAGGCAGAAAGGCTGTATAAAAGCACTGATGGACTCAATTTCGACATGGTCAAAAAGCTAAGATCCAGACAGTTCCCCAACGAGGCCAGTATTTGTTTTGTTGGGGATACAATGTACTGCCTGGTCAGGCGCGATTGGAAAACCGCCACCGGCTTGATCGGTCAGTCAAGACCACCATACACCAGATGGAAATGGAAGAACCTGGGCATCCGTATCGGGGGTCCAAATCTGATTGCTCTACCGGATGGGCGCCTTTTAACAGCTGTAAGATTATACGACAACAAGGTCAGAACTGCCCTTTGCTATTTAGACTTCAGAAAAGGCAAGCTTACAGAATGTCTCGCCTTGCCTTCCGGAGGAGACACAAGCTATGCCGGAATGGTACTACAAGGCAGCACCATTTGGATCAGCTACCATTCATCCCACGGCCAGGACAAGAAAACAGCAATTTATCTGGCAACGGTTAAGTTGTAATCCAGGATGTAAACAAAACCAGTCCGGCGAACTTTAAATACGATTAACCGAAAAGTATCGGTACAATGCTGATCAATACGCCGGCAGCTACTGCCGAACCGATGACACCAGCAACGTTCGGGCCCATGGCATGCATCAAAAGAAAATTTTGTGGATTCTCTTCTTTCCCGACCTTGTTAACAACGCGGGCCGCCATTGGCACGGCAGATACACCGGCCGCACCAATCAATGGGTTTATCTGGGTTTTTCTGGACAGCAGATTCATTAACTTGGCCAGCAGTACACCCGAAGCAGTACCTACACTGAATGCCACAAGCCCCAGCAGAAGTATGCCTAATGTTTCGGGAACCAAAAACATATCTGATTGCATCCGTGAACCAACAGAGAGCCCCAGCAAAATTGTGACAATATTTATCAAAGCATGCTGCATGGTATCCGAAAGACGATCAACAACAGCGCTTTCCTTGGCAAGGTTGCCAAACATCAATGCTCCAATCAATGGAGCTGCTGCAGGCAGCAGAAAAATACACAACAGGATCACAACAATCGGAAAAAGAATTTTTTCAGCTTTGCTTACATGACGCAACTGTTCCATCTTGATTGCGCGTTCTTTCCTGGATGTCAAAAGCTTCATAATCGGCGGCTGAATCAAGGGAACCAAAGCCATGTATGAATAGGCCGCCACGGCGATAGCTCCCAATAAATGCGGTGCTAGTTGGGTAGCTGTGTAAATGGCCGTGGGACCATCAGCTCCACCAATAATCCCGATGGCCGAAGCGTCCGCAATACTAAAATTGATTCCCGGGAGAAATTTTGAAATTACAAGCGCGCCAATTAAGGTAAAGAATATTCCAAATTGGGCGGCCGCTCCCAGCAAGGCCATCTTGGGGTTTGCAATCAGCGGTCCAAAGTCGGTCATTGCTCCGACGCCCATGAATATGAGCAGGGGAAACAGACCGTTGGATACTCCAAACTTATAGACTATCCCCAAAAAGCCATCCGGACCGGCAATTCCAGCCAATGGCACATTCGCCAGTACAGCCCCTATGCCAATTGGCAACAATAATAGCGGTTCAAAACCCTTGGCAATTGCCAGATAAACGAGAAGCAGCCCGATAGCAACCATGATGAGTTGCCCCAAACCGCCCATCCCTGGATTGTCAAAACTGTTGGAGAGAAAGCCCATTATGCCGGTTGAGTTCCAAAACTCACCTAAAGCCTGTATCATCATTTCCATACTGCCACCTATCGCTCAATTACAAGCAGAAGCTCACCTGATCTTCTTAGATCACCTTGATGGGCCGATAAACGCTTAACGATACCTGCACAAGGGGCCGTTACCTCATTTTCCATTTTCATGGCTTCCATTACAAGAAGAACATCGCCTTCATTGACATTCTCACCTTCCGAAGTTTCTACACGCAGTATAAGACCCGGCATGGGAGCCAGAACCTCAACACTTTCACCAGAAGTTCGGGTCGCATGGTCATCAGCGCTGCCAAGCTCGACGGAATACTCATAGGTCTTGCCATTCACTACCGCCTTGTCAGCTTCAAGATGTACATTAAAGCGCTTTCCGCCTACGCTTACCTGATAGTTACCGGTATCCTCTACATTGGCAGCTGCAGTCTCCATGCTTTTTTCATTCTTGCGAACGTTTGTCTGCGCTTTGCCTTGCAGGAACAGGATGCCCTTATCCTTGCAGGTGGCTGCTATAAAGATATTTTCATCTGTGACCGGCAACGAGTTTTCCTTTAATACGGCTGTAGCTGCTGCTACCCCTTTTGTTTCATCCTCATCATTCAGATCAAGCACTAGCCTGTCAGTAGGATCAAGTTTCAACTGTTCCTGAGCTAGTTTTACAATTTCCGGATCAGGAGCCACTGGAGTGCGTCCAAAATAACCAAGCACCATCTTTCCATAACCATCAGCAATCTTTTCCCATGGCCCAATCATGGTATTATTAAAGGCCTGCTGAAAATAAAACTGGCTAACCGGTGTGACTGATGTACCAAAGCCTCCACGTCGAACGACTTCGCTCATGTTGGCGGCAACCTCTGGATAACGATCAAGTATTCCATTATCCCGCATCATCTGCGTATTAGCAGTCAATGCACCGCCTGGCATTGGAGAATATGGAATTAATGGTTCAACAGCCAGGGCTTCGGGAGGCATGAAATAATCTTTCATACAATTCTTAAACACCTCTTCGGCCTTGATAACCTTATCAATATCAATACCCAGGTCGTATTCAGTGTCCCTTAAAGCATGCCACATGGTAGCAACATCTGGCTGGCAGGTTCCCCCACTGACAGGCGCCAGGGACAGATCGATCTGATCAACACCGGCATCCAGGGCAGCCTTATACGCCAATACGCTGGTTCCCGCTGTCTCATGAGTGTGAAAAACAAGATGCACATCCTTGCCAACAAGCGCCCTGGCTTGCTTGATGGTTTCATAAACCTTGGAAGGCACCGATGTGCCGGAGGCATCCTTAAAACAAATTGAATCAAAGGGAATGCCAGCATCAAGTATTTCCTTGAGGGTCTTTATGTAAAATGGTGCATCATGAGCACCTGAACATCCTGGCGGCAATTCCATAAGGGTTACACAGACTTCATGCTTAAGCCCGGCGTCATGGATACACTGACCTGAATATATCAAGTTATTTACATCATTCAAGGCATCGAAGTTTCTAATGGTAGAAATCCCATGTTTTTTAAATAATTGTGCGTGCAACTGGACGATATCCCTGGGTTGAGATTCAAGCCCAACAACATTTACACCACGCGCCAAAGTCTGTAAATTCGCCTCGGGTCCGGCAACTTCCCTAAACTGCCGCATCATGTCAAATGCGTCTTCATTGCAGTAAAAATACAAGGACTGAAATCTTGCACCCCCACCGGCTTCAAAATGACTAATTCCAGCATCAACAGCGGCCTCTACGGCTGGCAGAAAATCTTTCGTAAATACTCTGGCGCCAAAAGCAGACTGAAAACCGTCGCGAAAGGCCGTCACCATAAATTTGACTCTTTTTTTCATCTTTAACACTCCCCGCTATTTCGAATCTTGAAAGCAGCGGCTATGGCTACAGCGATTCTATTGTTATCATCTGTTGGGTGATTGGACGCAGGTTCGGGTTCAACTTCCGGGAGCAATCTGGTTACGATTGCTGACATAAACATTGTAGCCAACACCTGTACAACTAAAAAAGAAAAAACGACTGTCATGCCGACAATCATCAGGGTTATTCCGGCACTCATTCACACTCCTCCAAAACTTGACAACAGTTTTATAACCATACACTGCCTAAATATTTATAATCAAGACGAAAATTGAGATAAAAAATTGTAATTAAACATTAAATATGGCAGACACTACCAATTGGAGGTCACAATTTTATCATTCTCTGATTTTTTTCGCGACCTTTGGTTCATAAGCCGGAGGTTCGTCCCGCATAAAACTGTCAACAATCTCAAGAAATTCTGATAACAACTTTTTGCTGACAACAAATATATGCCCCACGTTTTTCTCTATAGTTCTATTGAGCCCTCCGCGGGTCACCTGCTTATTGGTCCTGTTGACTCGACCAAAGTGTTCACTGGTAATACAAGATCCCACTGGTGCTATAACATCCCGCTGACCGCGATAGTCAAAAATGGCAACCTGACCGCGATTCAAAGCATTCAGATCAACGGGTTTGCCATCTAGTTCAGGCACGCTTGATGGAAGACAATATGTACCCTCCCAGATACTATTATCCATGAATACCGTCTTGATCCATTGCCGGTGAGCCTTGGCTGGGAAACGCGTACCGGAATTCAACCAGTGCAAAAACGGTGCCGCATCTTTTACGGCGCCTGGGAAATTTGCCCTGGCATAAAAGCCCTCCGAAACAGAAAAAGCCACCCCGGGTTGGATACCATGCATACCGACCTCTATTGTTTGCGGAGGGACATTACTAGAGTCAAAAACAGTGCTCATCAAGAATGAATCATACTGTTCCCTGATAAGATCACGCATTGGCTTATGCCCACTATCACCATCATCAAAAACAATCGGCGTGGTAAGCAAGACAACCTGCCTAACCATCAGTGGTTTTCCGGTATATTCAACCTCTTCAATTCGGCGGGCTAGATATGGGATAAACATGGTTCCTCCCATACAATAGGCCATTACCTCAACAATTTTTCCAGGATGCATCTCCTCAATCATGTTTAGGTATTTATCGTGGATGGTTTTCCCATAATATTCCAAACCAAGTTCATTCTGATCAGATTCAGGATTTCCATGATCAACCATATAGATGGTATAACCCATGGCCAACATGCCTTCCACAACCGATTTTCCGGGGGCCAAATCATAAATTTCACACCGGTTTATCATCGGGCTTGCCATATACAAAACCTTGCCATTTGGCTTTACGCCGTCCGGAAGCAGATAATGCCGCAAGACAATTGAATATTCGCGTGAATCTGGTACCTCCTCCCATTCGCAGGCCCCTAATCGGGCATCTGGGGAATTTAAGGCATACCAGCGGATATCAATAGCATCATGTACCATGAGGGTTAATAATCTAAGCTCACATTGCTCAAGGTATTCCTGGTCGGTATCCGTCCATTTACCATCCTTATCCGGACGCCTATATGGTTGGTGAGCTGGATCAGAACAAACCTCGCCAGCAATAACCTGCACGAGCGATCTTAGCAAACGCTTCATGGCGCCAAGTCTTGTCTGACCTACCGTATGATACTGCCATTCCAAAGCCTGTAAAGCACCAAGCTGACCAAGCAACCAAACCTGACCATCCAGGTCGCTGCAGACCTCATCACATTTTTTGCGATCAAAAACCAGTTTCTTTGAATCGGAAACAATAATATCAGGATATTTTTCGATGTCTTCCTTGCTTGCAGGAACGATACTGGTCAGATAACCAATCAAAACCCTCATGGCAGAGGCGTACGCCGATTCAATCCGTTGATTATCACGTGCAATCAAATCAGGATCACGGCCAGCAGCGATTTCTCTGCCTGACATTTGCATGAGCGGCTGCATCCAGGCTGTAAAAAACTCACGAGATACTCCCAACGGCTGCCAAAAATCAGCCTGCAATCTGGAAACTGCAGTCATCGACTTTAGAATAATACCGCTGATCTCACTTTGCCAGGTATAGGTTCCTTCCAGCGCAGCCGGATTATCGGCAGCAGTAATCCCCAACAAGGTATCCAGCATGTCGGCAGAAAAGCGCACGGTGCCAGTCATATTAAATCTCCATTTTTTAAAGCTCTGAAAACATGAATATCGTTATTCAGCTGTTTTTTCCTGATCATCGGGCTTCTTTTTCTGATTAGCCTCTCTTGCTTTCTGTAACTGGCTTGCAGCCAAATTCAACTCACTATTACCCTTTTTCTTGGGGTAATCAGGCTCTTCAACTTTGTAGTCCTGTTCAGGTTTTTTTGCCTCTTGCCTTGCTGCCTCGGACTTACTCTTCTCAGCTTTCTTCTTTTGCGATTTTGCATATGCCTCCAGAGAGCTCTTAATCGGTATCATGCGCAAATATTCGCCTTCGCAGGGTATTTTGACAGGATCGGCCCCGATTTCTTCCATGGCAACCCATACTGATTGATCCCCCTGCCATTCACCACTTTCAACCTCATCAAGAAAAGCGCAGATCACCTGACAACTAATGTCTGGATCTTCGATAGTCATGGCATGGGCAACATTAGGGATAAGAACCAACTGGGAATTCCTTACCTGGCGGCGAATAATTTCATGAGCACTTCTTGGTGTCAAAGCATCAAACTCTCCATTCATTATCATGGTAGGACACTCTATCCCGGCAATTTCCTCGGTGTAATTTGGAATTGAAGCAAGCTTCTCCATGATATTCTGGATCCCATACACTTCCATCCCAGCCATTGTTATACGTTTCGAGAAATCAAGAATATTTTCATGCTTTTCTATCCACTTACTTGTAAAATTCAGTGGCAAGAGATAATCAACGTAGAAATCAAAACCTACCTGAGACAAAGCCTTATGTATGTTAAGCGAATGGCAGAAGAGCTGCCCATCAATCTCGCTAAAACAGCTAATTGGAATGATTCCTCTAACTCTATCCGGATACATCAATGGAAATTTAAGAGCAACGACCCCGCCATATGAAATACCAGCTACATAGGCATCCTTAATTACTTCTGCGTCCAGAATCTCTACCAGCATATGAACGTTGTCTTCGAAACTGAAATCCAAAACAGGTTTGTCAGAAAAACCCTGCCCCAACATGTCAAATAATAAAACGCTATAACCACGCCCGCAAAGCTTTTCCACCATAGGAATCCAATGGGCAGTTCGCATGGAAAGACCATTTACAAAGCAAATACAAGGATTAGCTTTATCCCCGTACAGCTGGTAAAAAACATCGTAATCGCGAAACCTGTACACTGCCATACTATTTCTCCTTCCTGGCGGTGTTTGCTTTCCCGGCATTACCCTTTTTTGCCGTAATATCCACCTGCTGTTCTTCCTCTTCTTCGTCTTCCTGCAAAACAGACTCCAACAGATCACAATAGGCAGCCTGAACGATTGTGCGCTGTTCCCTGATGATCCTCTCTTTTTCATCATAGGTCAGTGGCAAATCCATGCCCTTTAACAGGCGAATCTGCGCCTGAATCATTCGACCGTTTTCTTCTTCCACCTCCTTCATGGAAGACAGAAATGGAGTATTAAGTTCCTTGGTGGGGGGCAAAATTGGAAAAATCCGGATTTCTGATAGTAAAGCATGACTCAAAGCCAGATAGCGATAAAAGTTCTCATCCGGCATAAAAAATCCTTGCATGTAGCCATCGATATCAGCGTTCTGCCAAAATTTCAAATTCAAATTTGAGGCTTCGGCATACACATACGGATTGGTCGACCATGAAGTGGCCTTGTTCATCAATGTTACCAATTCCATTTCCCTGAATAATTGCCGATGCAAATATTTATATGGCTCCCATGCAAATGGCTGCATTTCAATCTTGCTTAACACAAAAACATTGCACATTTTGGCAGCCTGAATAAACAAGGTTATCCGGGTTTCTCTTTCTGAACCAAAATCACGCTGTTGAAAAAACTGCTGCGCCATCTCACGCATTTTTCTGGCTATACTTTGCATTAGATCTACTCCTTCTTTTTTACCCTATACAATCCTAAAAAATCCTGGGGTAATTTGCAATGCTAGCTGACTCATTTTTTGGTTCTAGTCAGAAAATTATTTACAGCATCATTAAAGGCATTGGGGTCTTCAAGGAAAAGCATATGCGCAGTATTTGGCAAAATTACAAACTCGACATCTGATATATTATCAGCCAAATATTGGGCATTTTGCAACGGCCAAATACGATCCTCCGCGCCATGAATAACCAGCACCGGCACCGAAATATTTTTCAATCTAGGTGAATTCCAATAACTCTCTTTGTTTAATACACAGGCTTCCAGTTGCCTTCGATATGCATGAGGTGCTTGCCCAGAGTCCTTCATCTTCTCCATTATGATTTCGACAAATCCCGGAATCCTGGCAATGTATTCGTGATGATAAAAAATTTCGATCTTACGCAGTGCCTGTTGATATAAATCCATTCCTTCGGGCGGGGGCTGCAAGGCGTCCATTACATCCTGCTCGGGATACACATATTCGGGATCGCCAGCCCCAACACCGGTACATCCCAATACAAGACGGGAAATCATGTGAGGATATCTATGATAAAACTCCTGAACAATCAGGCCGCCCATCGAAAGACCAAGCATTGCTGTCCTGGTAATTCCCAAATCATCGAGCACGGCCTTTAAGTCATCCGCAAATATCGGCATGGAATAAGGTTCGTCTGGCGCATCTGACAATCCAGCACCCCTATTATCAAGTGTAATAACCCTATAATCCTTGGAAAAAAAAGGAACCTGTTGTTTCCAGGCATCTACGGTACCACCAAGGCCAATGACGAGCACCAATGGCTCTCCGTTGCCTTGCTCTTCATAGTGAATCCTGGTGCCGTCTTTACTTGTTGCGTATCCCATTCATTCCTCCTAGGCGTGCAATTTTTTAAGTACATGTGCCATATTATCGCCTAGATGCTCGAGTATGCTAATAGCTTCTGAATCGTTTTCGGCATCCAGGGCACCGCCCTTACCGGCAACTCCAACATTCCAGTAATGCGAGCCAATCACCGTAAAATCATTAACCGTCATCCACAACAGTAATTCAGCAAATGTGAAATTCTGACCGGCGCGGCGGGCAACAGTGACAGGTGCGGCAACCTTCCCGGAAAATGCCGTCCCTTTCCATTCATATTGGTCACCCGCCGGCTTCATATCATTGTTGATCCAGCGACCAAGAAAACCTGCCCTATCAAGCAAGGCCTTTATCAGCGCTGTTGATGAACCATTATACACAGGGCTACCAATCAGCAAACCGTCGGCATCGCACATTTTGCTAAAGACCTCTTCGAAATCATCCTTGGCAAGCGTACAGCGCTTGGCTTTCACACAACCATAACAGCCTGTGCAATAATGAATTTGCTTATCATAGAGGGTGACCAGCTCTGTCTCTATCCCGTGATTACGCAGGCGGTCAAGGGTGAGTTGAACATAATAAGCCGTATTGCTTTCCTTTCTGGGGCTACCGGTTATTCCAACAACTTTCATTCTATAGCTCCAGATCTTTAACCAATACCAACGATGTACACTGACATAGTGTTTGGCCTTTACTGTTTAGCACTACGCCGTTCAGGTTTACCAAATCCTTTTCCGGCCGCAGGCGAACGATTTCCATCCTTGTGGTCAACTCTTCATCAAGATAAGCGGGCGCTGCAATATGAACTGCCTGTTTCATCCAGTTTGTGCCTCGCCCAGGCAATTTGGTACCTAAAATCCAGCTAAAGATACCGCTCATCAAAGGAGCAGGGATAATAGTCCCTGCAAATCCCATGGAACGTGCGTATTCGTCATCCAGATAAACAGGATTTGTATCCCCGGTTAAATCTGCATACTCCTGTATATCTGCCATGGTATATACCCGATTTATTTCTGTTGATTGCCCTATCGACATGTTCTTGTATTCCTGAGCTTCGGATTCGAAACTGGGTGTCATTGCTGGATCGACACCTGGGAAACCATCCATGCTTCCTGGCAGGATAACCTTGGCAGAACCTGTGAATGCAAGACTATTGTCCGGCAGGTAGACGTTGGTAGACAGCCGGGCCTGCGTATCGTCAGCCTCAATTATTCCAAGCTTTATTCGAACCTCTGTGTCAGTAAAAGTTGGGGACTGAAACATCATTTCCTGGGAATAATGTAACACCCCTGGCCCGGGCAAGCGTGAACTGATTACTCCAGATACAAAGCCATAGAGCATCATGCCATGAGCAACCGTTTTACCAAAGCGGGTCCTGGCAGAAAAATCAGGGTCTACGTGAATCGGATTGTCATCACCGCTTACGGCTGCAAAACGATCATAATCAGACTGCGAAAAGCAAGTCTTCAACAGAGTCATTTCAGGTATTTGATTATTCATTTCTTAATCGTATGCTTGCATACGGCATATGTCAAGAATTGTTACTCAAATGAAAAATGTTGCGACAACGCGTTTCCTGCATAAACACAACCGCCAGCAATGATGACAAACCCAAGACCAATAGCAGTATAAACCCGGTTTTATAGGCAGACTCACTGTAAACCCTGACTCCATCAATCAGTTTACCATTCCAAACACTATCCAGCACCTTTCCAAAAAGAGGTTGAATGATAGCCACTCCAAGAAATGTTCCAACGTTGACGGCAGCGACAGCAATGCCGGAAAAACCAGGATGACTGATTTCTTTGGCGTTCGGCATGGTAAGGAAAAAGCCTGAACCGCCAAGGCCCATAAAGAAACACAGAAGCCATGCCCCAGGAACTGTTGCGGGCCAGCCTGCAAGAATCAAAATGAGCCAGCACCCCAAATACACTAGCAAAGCAAATGAAATAACCAGCTTGCGGTTTCGTAGCCAATCAGAAATAGAACCCCAGGACATGGCCCCAACTGCAAAGCCGGCAATAAGCAATGTAACGTAAATAGAGGCTTCATTGCGTGTCATGTTATGTACATCCCGTAAATAGGGAACTGCCCACAAACCCATAAAGGCATACAAGCCACCTGATGAACCAAAATTAACAATGAAACCCGGCCATAAACGCTTATTGGCGATTACTTTTCCCAACTTGCGAAATATTGATACTGTAT
>CAZDYA010000002.1:0-19270 GCA_964509515.1 uncultured Spirochaeta sp. | reverse complement strand
CGCAGCAATTCCAGCACCTCACTCGGCACGGTGTTGACTACCACCCCCACCTTGAGGGCCTTGGTCTGGCCAAGGCTGGCCACCATCCTGGCATCGGCCCGGCGCGGGCTTGGGGCAAAAACAAAGCCCAAAATGTCGGCGCCGGCCTTATCAGCCAGACGCACATCCTCTGGCCACACCATTCCGCATATCTTGATCAACGGGGATTCGTCCCTTTCGGCCTGGGCTATTCGCTGCCAGAATTCGTGCTTTTCCTGGTAATCCAGGCCCCGGACGATGGCGGGGATCCGGCCCGGGTCACGCATGACCGACTCGCCGACCAAGACGCCGTCAAAACCGCTGGAGGCGGCCAGGGCGGCGTGCTCTTCTTCGCTGACACCAGACTCGTAGACCCAGCGAGACGGCCAATCGCCGGCAGCGCGTAGCTGCAGCGGCACCAAGGGGTCCATGGCAAAGGTTTTCAGGTTGCGGGAATTGACCCCGACCAGCTGCGGCGCCAGGCTACGCACCGACTCCAGCTCATCAAGATCATGCAATTCGACCAGGGCCTGCATTCCCAGCTCCTCGGCCCGCCGATGCATCTCGGCCAGCCTGGCCGGCTCAAGCAGCGATGCGATCAGCAGCACCGCATCGGCTCCTGCCCGCCACGAAACGTCTATGTCCTGCAGGTCCAGCAGAAAGTCCTTGCGCAGCACCGACAGCCCCGGATACTGCTGCTTGACCCGCACAAGATCGCGCAATGAACCGCCGAAATGATCCTGCTCGGTCAAAACCGAAACCGAATTTATCCCTCTGCTGACGTATTTTGCGGCCTGCATGACCGGATCAATCCCCGCGGCGATATCCCCGCGGCTGGGGCTTCGGCGCTTGATCTCGCAGATGACAAAGGGCGCCTGCCCAAAAGGCACCAGCGCCGCCGTCCGCTCGGCCGGCAAATTCATGCCTTGCTCGGGGCCTTCATCGGCAATGCGCTGCCGGCGCGCGGCCGCTATCCGTTCAAGAATTCCGCCCTGACTCATGCTGACCTGACTCATGCTGACCTGACTCATGCTGCCCCCGTTCCATCCGCCGCGCGCTTATCCGCCTGGCCGCTGACCTGCAAAGCACATGCTGAAGTCTTCTCCAGCTGCGCCCTTGCCCGGCCGTCTTCGATAACTTGCCTGGCCAGCTTGTATCCGGACTCAAGATCTTCGGCAATGCCGTAAACCCAAAGCGCCGCCCCGGCGTTCAAGGAAACCGCATCGGTTACTGCCATAGGACCCTTGCCCTGCAAAACACTTCTGGCAATATCAGCATTGTCATCGGCTGTCCCGCCGATAACATCCTGCAGCTCATACTGCGGCATTCCAAGCTTTTGCGGATCGACAATGTGCTTTTCAATCTTGCCGTCTTCGGAGAATAGCAGGAGGGTACTGGTAGACGAAACCGACAATTCATCCTGCCCGTCATGGCCATGGACTATTGCTCCGCGCTTGACTCCAAGCAAAAGCGCTGCCTGCGCCATAACCTCGCAAAGCTCCTCGCTGTAAACCCCAATCACCTGCCGAGTGGTGCCAGCCGGATTCACCAGCGGGCCAACCAGATTCATGATGGTCTTGATGCCCATCGCCCGCCTGGCGGGAGCGGCAAAACGCATGGCACTGTGATAAACCGGCGCAAACAGAAACACAAAACCTGTTTCCTTTAACACCTGGGAGGCCTGCTGCGGGGTCAAATCTATCTTGAGTCCCATGGCCGAATAGAATTCGGCACTGCCGCTGCGGCTGCTGACTGCCCGGTTGCCGTGCTTGGCTACTACCGCGCCGGCAGCCGCGGCCACAACGGCAGACAGGCTGCTGATATTAAAAGTACCCTTGCCGTCGCCGCCGGTGCCGCAGGTATCAATCGACTCGCCATCACAAACAACAGACAAGCGCTTGCGCTGCAGCACCTGGGCGCAGCCGGCAATCTCTTCGGCACATACCTGCTTGGTCTGCAAGGCTGCCAAAAAGGCAGCGATCTGGGCGTCCGCCAAATTCCCCTCTGTTAGCTCCTCCATAAAGGTTGCCGCCTCGGCCTGATCAAGATTCTCGCCGGCCACAACCTTCTCCAGATGCCGGGTGGGGTCAAATGGCTCGCGGCGGTATTGCAAAAAGTGCCTTAGCAGCTGCTTGCCATGCTCGCTGGCAATCGACTCCGGATGAAACTGCACACCCTCGACATCAAGCTCCTTATGCCTGACCCCCATTATCTCGCCGTCCTGACTCCAGGCCGTTACTTCCAGGCAATCTGGTAGTGAATCCGGCCGTATTGCCAGCGAATGATAGCGGGTAAAAACCGCCGGGCTACCGATAGAACGGAACAAGCCCCTGCCATCCAGTTTGATAGGCTCGGCCTTGCCGTGAACAATATGGCGTGCCTGCACAATCTCGGCACCATAAGCATACCCAATAGCCTGATGGCCCAAACACACACCCAGGATCGGTACCCGGCCGGCCCATTGGCGAATAATATCCACCGATATTCCGGCTTCCTCCGGTCGGCCAGGACCGGGAGAAATCACAATTCGCGCAGGATTTAGTTCCTCGATACGATCCATGGTTATGGCATCATTGCGGACAACCCTGATTTCTTCGTCAGTAATCTCGCTCAGATATTGATACAGGTTATGGGTAAATGAATCATAATTATCCAGTAATAAGATCATGCTTGTTCCTCCAGTCCAAGAGCACGCATTAGTGCCGATAATTTTTCTTCGGTTTCCTGATACTCCCTTTCAGGAACAGAGTCATAAACAACCCCGGCGCCGGCTTGCAGTACAAACTGGCCATTTTTTTTCAGGGCGCTGCGAATGGTTATGCAGGTATCCAGATTTCCGTCTGGCTCCATATAACCCACCAATCCGGCATAGAAGCGTCTGGCCACCGGTTCCAGTCCATCGATAATCTGCATGGCACTTATCTTGGGCGCGCCAGATACAGTTCCGGCAGGGAAGGTGGCCCGGACGGCCTGCACTCCAGTGTTACCAGCCACCATGTCGCCTTCTACCTTGCTGACAATATGCATAACCCGGGAATAGCGTTCGATTTCCATGTTCTCCACGACCTCTACCGTGCCAGGCACACAAACCCGCCCTATATCATTTCTTGCCAGATCAATCAGCATAAGGTGCTCAGCCCTCTCCTTGGGATCAGCCAGCAGCTCCTTGGCCAATTCTTCATCCTCGGTTTGATTAGCCCCGCGTCGTCTGGTACCGGCAATCGGCCGAATGGTTACCCGCCCTTCCTTTACTTTCACATGCATCTCGGGGCTGGAACCAAAAAGCTGATAATCATCAAAATCAATATAAAACAGATAAGGTGAAGGGTTGGCGGTGCGCAAACGCCGATAGGCCTCCAGTGCTGTCATTTCGCTCTCGACACAAACCCGTCGGGAAAGCACACCCTGCAAAAGGTTCCCCTTGACGATTTCCTGCTTAACCCGGTTCACGCCTTCCAGAAAACCATCACGGTCGCCTCCGCGGTTCAACGCCTTTGCAGGGTAATTTACCTCGTCCTGTTGCAAATAGGTAAAGTTCAGATCATTGATGCGGGCCTCCACGCTGGCGACGGCCGCGGCCAGATCGACCTCGTGCTCGGCATAGTTAAGCCCAATGACATAAAGCAAATCGGTGTAGTGATCAAAAATGACAAACACATGGCCAAAGAGAAAGCAGGCATCCGGTAGCTCCAACGGATCTTCCTTTTGGCGGAAATTGACACTGTCACACATGCGAGCGAATTCATAACTCAAATAGCCTATGCCACCGGCCGGATATGGAAAGTCCTGGTGCAGGGGGGTGTGCTGGTCGGCAAAGTACCGCAACACGGCCAGAATATCCTGCGCTCCACTTTTGATCTGCGAGGTTTTACCGCCATTGCAGAACACCAGGGATTCTCCCCGCTGTTCTATCCTGAAAGCCTCGTCGATCATCAGCACGCTGTATCTTTCCCTGCCACGCTGATACGACGATGACTCCAGGACTGCCCTGGCCGATAGCTTCTTGGCCAGCCCAAAAGGGGTAAAACGCTCTCCCGGAATAATTTTTACTATCCCATCCTGTCTTTTTTTCTGCATTCGCTCCTCCTGCTAGACATACAGATAATTGTGCCTGGCTTCCAGAGCGGACAAAAAAAAGACCGCGCTGGAAGCGCGGCTATATTTCCGGCACGGGCTTCCACAGATATATCCGTGAAGGCCGTGCACAAGCAGACGAACCTTCACATGGAAGGCCACCAGCTTGCCAAAGTTTGTATTTGTAAATTAATACCACTCGTATTCATTACAGGAACCATACATTCAGCAAGCATCTTCGTCAAGTATCTGTAGAAAATTTAACACAAGGCCATGGCCTCTTCTTCGACAGCCTGCATTGCTTCGTGCCCATCTTCCAGCTGATCGTCAACCGGCTTGCTAAACTGAGGCTTGAATTCAACATGTTCGGCCACCACCAGCACCCTGGATCTGTTTTCGCCATCCGCGTTCAACCAGCGGCATTGCTTCAGTCGCCCAATTACCCTTACGCCGCGCCCCTTCTGCAGCTCTTCTCCGCAGCGCTGGGCAACCTTGGCCCAGGCCTCTACATCAAAAAATGAAACCTCTTTCTGCAACTCCTCGTCCTGCCGGTAAAAGCGGTTGGACGCCAAAGAAAACTCGCAAACGGGGGTTCCCTTCGGGGTCTCTTTCAATACCGGATCCCTGGTCAGGTTGCCTTCCAGCAAAATACTATTAAGACTATTCATTCCATCCTCCTTGCCATTCATGGCTTGCCTATCGTTTATATAAACAAGCCAATGAGGATGAAAATTCAATTTTGCAGGAATTTTTTCTATTTTTTTAGGGCTGCATCTACCAGCGCAATCACCTTCTCGGTGGTCAGCTTTTCCTTGGCGGCTTCGACTTCCTTAAACTCTTCTGGCAAACCGATGTTTTTGCTGCCATGCTTGATAAAGGGTCCATACTTACCGTTGTAAACCGAGATGTTCTTGCCGGTTTTGGGATGCGCCCCAAAGTCCTTGATCTGTATCGAGCCACCGCGCCCCTTCTTGGGCTGAGCGAATATTTCCAGGGCCTCTGAAAGTGTCACGGTATATAGATCATAGTCCTTACCCAGCGAACGAAAATCACCATCATGAACAACGTATGGTCCGAAACGGCCATTGTTAGCGCGAATAATCTTGCCGGTCTCGGGGTGGTTGCCCAGGTCCCGCGGCAAGCGCAGCAACAGCACCGCCTCATCCAGCGGAACGTTCTTGGCATCCATTGTTGACGGCAAGCTGGCACGTTTTGGCTTGGGATTTTCCTCTGTCTTCTCGCCCAACTGCAGATAAGGCCCATAGCGTCCCATCAGACAATAGATGTTTTCACCTGTCTCGGGGTGTTGTCCAATAGGAACAGGGCCATTCTTCTGCAACTCGATCAACTCTTTGATGTCTTCAACTGTCACATCGGCTGGGGCCTTATCCTCCGGCACAGAGGAATGGATTTCATTATCCTCTTCGTGAAGGACAATATAAGGACCATATTTTCCAACCTTGATATCGGTAATCTCTTTCAGGTGAGGCAGGCTAATTGAACGGCTTTCAGCCGGACTGATATTCCCCTCCCGCTGTTCAACCTGGTTTTTTAGCCCATTTTCGCCCAGATAAAACTGCTTGAGGTAATCAAGCCGGCCGATCTCTCCCTCGGCAATATCATCCAGTGCGTTTTCCATGTCAGAGGTAAAGCCGTATTCAATCAGATAATTAAAGTGATTTTCCAGCAACTGAATAACCGCAAAGGCCGTAAAGGTCGGCACCAGACTGGTCCCCTGCTTGCGGATATACTTGCGCTCATACAAGGTGTTGATAATCGAGGCATAGGTCGAAGGACGGCCAATACCCGCCTTTTCCAGGCTTTGCACCAGCGAAGCCTCGGTATAGCGGGCCGGGGGCTTGGTCTCGTGATAAACAGAACTCACTTCAACAGGATCAAGCTCCTGCCCCTCTTTCAACTCGGGCAAGAAGGTTTCCTTGTCATCCAGAGCGGCATCAGGGTCGTCCTTGCCTTCAACATAGGCGCGGATAAAACCAGGAAAAACTATTCTTGTCCCCGTTGCCGTAAAACGGGCCGGGCCAACATCAATCTTGGCAGTGACCGAAGCCTTGCGTGCTTCGGCCATCTGGGTAGCCATTGTTCGGCTCCAAATAAGACCGTAAAGGGCCTTCTCTTTTCCGGTAAGCCCTGTCTTGTCCGGATGGGTAAACTCGGTACCTGCCGGACGAATTGCCTCGTGTGCCTCCTGGGCGCCACGGCTTTTGGCCTTAAACTGGCGAGGCTCTGCTGACAGATAATCCTCTCCGTATAACCTTACAACGCTGCTGCGGGCGGCGCCGATGGCTTCGGAGCTCAACGACGGAGAATCCGTACGCATATAGGTGATAAAACCCTGTTCGTACAGGCGCTGGGCAGTTCGCATTGTTTCGCGAGCGGAAAGCCCCAGTTTTCGGTTACCTTCCTGCTGCAGGGTCGAAGTAATGAACGGAGGACTTGGCCGGCTATTGCTTTGTTTTTCCACCAGCTCAACAACCTGCCATTTTTCGCTTCCCAGCTTGCTGCGCAGATCATCGGCCTGCTCCTGGGTCATTACCAGCCCGCCCTTTTCGGGCAACAGCTGGCCGGTAGTGGAGTCAAAATCCTTGCTTGCTGCTATTCGATTGCCATCAAGCTGTTCCAGTCTGGCCGTAAAAGCTTGATCGGCCTTATCCTTGGGGCTCAAAATCGCCTTGAGGTCCCAGTACTCGCTCTTGCGAAAAAGCATTCGCTCTCTTTCTCGCTCAACAATCAAGCGCAGGCCCGGGCTCTGAACCCGTCCAGCAGACAAGCCATAGGCAATCTTCTTCCAGATAAGAGGACTGATGGTATAGCCGTAAAGGCGGTCAAGTATTCGCCGGGTCTCCTGAGCGTTAACCAGATTCATGTCGATTTCACGACCCTCGTCCAGAGCGCGTGTTATCGCTGTTTTGGTAATTTCATGAAAAACCATACGCTGCACAGGCACCTTGGGCTGCAAAAGCTGCACCAAATGCCAGCTTATACTTTCCCCTTCGCGGTCTTCGTCAGTTGCGAGCAACACACGATCAGCTTCCTTGACCTTTTTCTTCAGGTCCCGAACTATCTTCTTTTTTTCTTTGGGAATGATATACAGCGGAGCAAAATCGTTCTCGACATCAATCCCAAGTCGGGACCAAGGCTCCTGCTTGATTTCTTTGGGAACATCAGCAGCCGTCTGCGGCAAATCGCGCACATGGCCAATGCTGGCCTCAACATCATAACCTTCAGGCAAGAATTTCTTGACCGTTTTTGCCTTGGTTGGCGACTCAACTATTACCAGCGTTTTTTTAGCCATTCCCCGTCTTTCCCCTGTGTTTTCCGGCTATATCAGACGACCATCACCAGAATGATTGTTTGCAAGAATCGTTGGAGCCTGATACTCCCACTCCCGAATATCTTCATCTTTATATAACTCATGTATCGGCTCAGGATGCGGCGGATAATCCTTGCTGATCCCGGGGCTCAATTCCTTACGCCACTTTTCGCGCTGATGAGTATCCTCGAATTCAATACGGCGCTTGATAACCGGGCAACGTTTCTTGGGGTCGTCCTCGGCAACAGCAAAAACACCGGCGCCAATATAAATGATGCGCTCGCCTTCTTCCAGCTGCTCCCGGTTTGCCAGGCGCTCAAGCACGGCCTCAAAACGGGCCGGTTTTCCAGTTTCCGGATCATCAATTGCAGTCAAAATATCTTCTATCGGCTGATGAGAAATCGGACACTCATCATAGTCCCGCTCCGGCACCGGCTCGGGCATGGTTATGAATTCGGGATTAACCCGTTGCTCCAGCCTTTTCCTGCCGCCGCGGCGGCCTCTACGTTTTCCTCTAGGTCTTGGCATAGCTGTACCCTACTTCCACCCCTGTGGGTTGTCAAGCTGATAATCAACAACAGCGCGCTCAGATACCAATCCATTGATCAATTCAGCCACTATTTGATGCGCTGGATGCACTCGATATGCCTCCAGCGCCTCGGATGAATCAAACCTTGAATACAGCACAATGTCAAACCCTGCTGGACTGCCGGAAATATCCGGTGCGCCTACCTCAAAATGTCTGATCTGCGGCACCTTGCCCGGCAAAGAATTCAAGGCATCTACTATTGTTTTAATAGACTCATTCTTATTCGGCAAATCGGCTGAAACCCGCCACATAACTACATGTCCAATCATACCAACACCCCCATAACCCGTTGTCGAATTCCTCTTGACCGAGTCGGGCGAATTGTGTACGATCGACCCCACTGTAGTCAAGCCATTGGGTGTCTGGCTCACCGTAGCAAGGAGATAGAAATGAAAATCGTGCGATCACTTAAATCGGCCAAAAAGCGACATAAAGATTGCCAGGTAATCCGCCGTCACGGCAAGGTATACGTTATCTGCAAGTCAAACCCCCGCATGAAGGCCCGCCAAAAGTAAATTTCTCTAAGTAATGCCTGGCGGGCTGGCGCTCGCCGGGCTATTCTGGTATGATCCCCGAAAACTGTATTTCGGAGGATTTTAATGAACATTCTGGTTATTAATAGTGGTAGTTCATCGATCAAGTTCCAATTGATCAACATGGAAGACCAGCACGTTATCTGCAAAGGCCTGCTTGAGCGTATCGGCCTTAGCGATGGCATATTCAATTACGAGCCGGGTAATGGTGAGTCCACCAAAAAGGTATTGGACATCCCTAACCACAACAGCGGCATTCACATGGTGCTCGAAGCCCTGACAAACAAAGAAACCGGTGTAATCGAAAACCTTAATGAGATCAACGCTGTTGGTCACCGCATAGTACACGGCGGCGAAAAGATTCAACGCTCGGTTCTGCTGACCCCTGACATGATCAAGGACATCGAAGCCTGTATTCCTTTAGCACCCCTGCACAACCCGGCCAACCTGATGGGCATAGAAGCCGTTAAGGCTGAACTGCCTAACGTGCCACATGTTGGTGTTTTTGATACCGCCTTCCACGCCACCATTCCGGAACAAGCCTTCATTTACGGCCTGGATTACGAATACTACGAGAAGCACGGAATCCGCCGTTTCGGCTTCCATGGTACTTCCCATCAGTACGTTTCAATGCGTGCCGCTGAGATCCTTGGCGTTCCTCAGGATGAATTCAACTGCATCACCTGCCACATGGGCAATGGCGTTTCCTTCTCGGCAGTTAAAAACGGCCAGAGCATCGATACATCTTTGGGATTCGGCACCATGTGTGGTATCCCAATGGGCACCCGCGCCGGCGACGTCGATCCGGCTGCCATTCTGCACCTGATTGACAACCTTGGGCTTTCTACTGCCCAGGTTCATGACCTCATCTACAAAAACGGTGGTCTGAAGGGTATCAGCGGTGTTAGCAGCGATATGCGTGACATCGAAAAAGCCGCAGCTGAAGGCAACAAGCGCGCTCAGCTGGCCCTGGATGTCTTTGCACACGCTGCCCGCAAATTCATCGGCGCCTATGCGACTGAAATGGGCGGCAAGCTGAACGCCATTATCTTTACCGCCGGCATCGGCGAAAACGCGATTTCATTGCGTGAAAGCATCTGTGAAGGGCTTGAAATCCTGGGTGCCAAGATTGATTCCGCACGCAACGATGTACGCGGCAAGGAAACCATTGTTTCTACCGATGATTCCAGGGTCAAGATCCTGGTTGTACCAACCAACGAAGAGCTAATGATTGCGTTGGACACCCAGAAAATCGCACTGGAAAACGCATAATCGCCAATTAAGGGCATGAATGCAAAAAAGGCTTGCTGGTCCCACAAGGGCAACCGGCAAGCCTTTTCTTTTTTTGGCCTAATATGCCTTATTCGGAATATTCTTCATCATCATCCGCAGCAAGCGCTGCCGGCTGCAATTCAAACCGGAAATCTAGCGCCAAAAAAATCGCGGCAGGGATCAGCATTATCCAGGAAAGAAAAAACACCAATAATGCGCCAATCACTGTCAAAGCAGTCATGGTAATGGAAATAACAACCCCGCCGCTGGGTTTTTTTATTACCAGTCGCCAGGCGTTACCCTTACTAACCATACGCCGTAGCCGATCAACGATCCTGATGCCGGTTCTCTCCAACCAGTTTTTCGTTGCTTCAACTTGTTCTTCCATTTGCCAGCCTCCAAATACATGCTAATGTTAGCCATGCATTTTCAAGTATACTCACTAGACTTTCTTCTCGTCCATACCGAGTACGAAAGTCGGCAGCTTCACCAGCCGGTTTCCTTTAGCATTTCGCCGGGAAAATGGACGGTGCTTCAGGGGGAATCCGGGCTGGGGAAAACATCATTACTTAGAGCCGCAATGGGCTTTAATGAATGCGTAAGAGGCCGCATCAGCATCAATGATGAAGATGTTAATGCCGGCCTTATCAATCGCCTGCGAAAGGTCTGCGGCTATCTTCCGCAAAGGCCTTATTTGGGCGAAGGCAAGGTACTAGGTCAGATAAATGACTTGCTGCCCGAATCCGGCCAGGTCCAAACAGCCATCGAACTATGCCGGGACTTTGGGCTGCCTGAGCGAACTTTACAGGCGCCGGCTGAAAGGCTGTCGGGCGGCGAGCTGCAAAGGCTAACCCTGTCCTTACTCCTGAGCCGGGAACCCCAACTTCTGATGCTGGACGAGCCCAGCGCAGCCCTGGACGGATTCTCGCGCAAGCGCCTGATCGACATTTTGCAAGAACACAAGATCGGCGGCTTGATGATAAGCCATGATGAATACCTGACCGAGGCACTGGCAGATAGCACCGTAACATTGGAGGCGATAGCATAATGAACGTCAATACGATCCACCCATTCGCCCTGGCAGCCATCGCCCTGCTAATCCCTGTTGGTCTGCTGATATCTTCCAGCCTTAAACTTGGCCTGAACAAGGATATCCTTGTTTCGCATACCCGCATGCTTTTACAGCTTGGGGCCGTCGGCTTCTTTCTGGAATGGCTGTTCAATCTATCAGGGATTGTGCCGGGCCTTCTCTGGCTGACTGTTATGATTGTCGCTGCCACCCTGGCAGTAATCAAGGCCTCCAAACTACGCCTGGCAATAATGGCCGGCCCGATCGGAATCAGCCTGGCCTTTATTGCCGTCGTCCACCTGATGATTTTTCTGCTCATTGCTGGACCAGAGGTCTGGTCAACCCGCGGTTTAATACCAATAGGCGGCATGCTACTGGGCAATACCATGACCAGTATCATAATCGGCTTGAATGAATTCTTTGGATTTATGCGCAACCGTACCGAGCTGTACGAGCTCAGACTGGGGCTAGGTCACAGCCGCCTCGGCGCCGCCCTGCCTGGCATACGCGCTGGTTTGCGCCGCGCAATGGCTCCCCAGCTCGCCGTGGCCGCCACGGTGGGCATTGTGTCACTGCCGGGAATGATGACCGGGCAGATCCTTGGAGGATCATCACCGGTCACGGCCGTGTCTTATCAGATTGCCATCATGATAGCCATTTTCTCGACCCGGCTGACCGGCTCAGTGCTGGTCATAATTGCAGGGCTGAAATTTGGAACCACCACAATGGGCAACCTGAAAAGGGTCTTTACCGATCAGGCGGAAACTACTACATGCTGATTGACCGCCGCCCGCCGCAGCAGCCACTCAACCGAGGGCTGCTGAGAGTCTTGTGCAGCGGCCTGTGACTCATTGGCCTGTAACTCAGCGGCCTGGCCATATTCCGACAGGGCCTGGGGCGATACCAGCATACTAAGTACACCACGCTGCATGGCCGAATTCAGCAATTGTAATTCGGCCCGCAGATCTTCCTGCCCCAAAGCCAGCAACCGGTCGCGGTTTTCCTGCCTTAAATCATCAGTGATCCCAAACCGATGACGTCGATAGGCCAATAAGCCCTTGGCACCAGGATTCATCGGCCGCAGCTCTTTTCCAACCAAGGCAATTATCCCGGTTTCAATCAGATCATCACTTGGCATCTGCTTGCTCATGAAATCAAAGGATTCGAAAAAGGCCTCCAGGGTCCTGGCTGTCTGGGGATCACGATATGTGATGAACCTGAATATTCCACTCAGGCCATGAACCCCGGCCGAAGCGCCATAAGCCCCACCGCGCATACGGCACCTTTCCCATAAATATCCAGTGCTTAACAAGTGGGATATCAGCGACTGGGCAGCAAAACCCGGTTGAAAAACCAGGGCACCGGGAAAGGCCATGGCCAAATAATTTACCGAGGTTGTTGTTACCAGCGATTCCGGCTGATCCACAGAAGGCAAGGGCAGGAGCTTGAAATCCGAAACCACGCTAAGGGAAGGAATATCCGTATAATCGCGGGACCAAAGATTTACCATCAAGGCCGGCAGCTTATCTTGCATTGAACGGCGATGCTCAGGATCACAGGTAAGCTGAACCTCGCTGCGGCAGCTGCGAATGACACCATCACGCAGTTTTTCCAAAGCTGCGGCTACCTTCTCTACCGGCTGAGCAAGCACAGCATCCAGGTATTGATACTGGCTGATGCCCTTAAGTCTTTCCTCTTTTTCTTCCAGGGTCGAAAGGCCGGCTTCGGCGCGCAGGCCGGCATAAGCCGAGCCGTTCTGGACAATGCTGGCGCGGTAATCATTGCGCATTTCAAGCATGATCTCGCGCAGCCGGGTGTGGTCAGCAAAATTGGCCTGGCAAAGCAGCTGGTCCAACAGGGGCAAGGCTTCATCGGCGTACTGCACCAGAAATCGGCTTTTCATCCATATAACGGCATGCGGATTCTGGGTCTCGGCATGGTCGGCAACCTCCAGATCGGTTCGCAGCCCGCCGAACACCAGGCCGATCTGATGACTCATCAAATGATAGGGAATATCACTGGTCCCCAGACCCGTAATTGCCGAGGCCAATAGCGGCAAAAGCATTTCCGCCTCGCCCCCAACATCGCCAACCTCAAAGGCAATGTTGCAGTAAACTATACCGCGACAGGCTTGCTCGCTGTAATAGCACATCACACCATCCCGCAGATCAAACACCTGCTGGTTTATCCGCCTGATATCACGCGGCACGTCTTCGCGGCAAAGCTTGGGAAGCGATGCCTCGGCTTCGGCTGAATCAGGAGCCTGCTGAAAGGCATGCAGATCCTTTTCATCCTGAATAATCCTTTGCCTGTCAGCCTCTGTAAGTGATTCTTCAATCTGCGCTATCCGCTGCGCCATGCTGGCCATGTCCTCATCAGCCTTGGCCGCGTCAGGCACAATGCTGACAGTCAGCCTATGGGGGTTATCCAGCAAGTACTCCTGGATAAAGCCGGTCAGGAAAGAGGAATCCTTGCTGATGCGGTCACGAACCCGTTTAAAGACATCGGCTATGGCCAGCGTATCCCAGGGGGCGGCGCCATGCATCCAGCCTTGATAGGCCCTGCGCATCAGATGCAGACCGACATTCCCGCCACTGCCCAATTCCCTCAGCCGAAATTCAAAGCGGCGCAAGGTTCCTTCGACCAGATCAGCCTCCAAACCGTCCGCAATTATTTTCTTCAGGGCATCTTCTACGCACTTTTCCACCTCCTGCTCAGCATCGGCAGCTGTCCCCCTTAGCCCTACCGAAAAAACTGTCTCTTTTATCTCTGACTCATAGCCAGAAGACCCGCTTAGGTCTTCGCCCAAACCGGATTCCAGTAACAGCCTTTGCAGAGGGCTACCATCTGTTCCCAGCAGAATCTCTGACAGGATTTCCATGCTCAGACACTTTTCCATATCCACAGCAGGAAACAACAACCAGTTCAAGGTAACCGACGCACTGTTAGCAGCCTCTTCTTCGCCCGGCACCCGCTGCACCAGCCGGCGGGGCGCCTGCCAGCGCGGCTGCATGGGAATGGCAGGCACAAGCGTGCCTTTTTCAAAGCGCGACAAAAAATGCTCCTGCAAGAAGGCTAGCTGCTCGGGGGCAGGAATATTGCCATAAAGAAAAATACGGGCATTCCCCGGATGATAATGCTCGCGATGAAAGGCCACAAACTCATCATAGGTCAACTTGGGAATATCCTGAGGATCACCGCCTGACTCAAAACCATAAGGGGTATCAGGGAAAAGTCCGTTCAGGCAAAGGCGTGATTCAATCTGCTCCTGGCTGCTAAAGGCCCCCAGCATCTCGTTGTAAACAACACCGCTGATGCCAAGCTTGCCATTATCGTCCAATACCAGACGATGGCCTTCCTGCCTAAACATCGCCGGCTCCAGTAGCGGAAAAAAAACTGCGTCGCCATAAACCTTCATCAGATTGAAATAGTCCTTTTCTACCACACTGGCCAAGGGATAGACGGTCTTATCGGGGAAGGTAAAGGCATTCAGGAAGGTATAGACGCTGCCCTGCAGCATGCGCAAAAATGGATCCTTAAGCGGAAAACGCTCTGAGCCGCACAACACCGTATGTTCCAGGATATGAGCAACCCCAGTTGAATCAGTTGGGGCAGTCGGAAAGGCGAAAGCACACATGTTTTCCGGATCACTGCAATGCAAGTGCACAAGCTCACAGCCAGTAGCGCCATGCACCCACCAGCTAGCCGATGCGTCATATTCTGGCAGTTCGCGAATTTCACGGCACTCAAAACCTGATTCCTGCTGACCCAGCGAAATTTTACTATCACCCATTATTTTTCCTGCTCCTTTTCTTTTTCCAGCTGACTGGAATAGTTGATAACAAGCTCTTTAACCAGCTGCGCCAACACCTTGCCGGCCATCGGCAAGAAGCGCGAAAAATCTACTTTGGCCTTTCCGTCGGCCGTGTCTGAAATGACCCTGATCACCAGATGCGGAATTTGATTACAGACACAAACCAAAGCCACCGCCGCGCTTTCCATATCAACCGCATCACCTGCCAGTTCACCTCTTAAATGAGGACTGCGCTGCTGAATGGCACGGGTCATAAACTGATCGCCACTTAGTATCCGGCCGCTAATAAGCCGCGCCAGACGGCCACACTGCCGGTCATAATCATCGCTTTGCGGCGGAGTAAGTTTTTCGGCCGCCATCAGCAAACGGCTGTCGGCCTGTAGCCAACGGTACTCGGTAAATGGAATAGTGCCCCTTGGAATACCCAGGGCGACAGCATCCAGATCATGCTGTATGGTCTCGCGGCCAATTACTACATCGCCAATCGCCAGCTCCGGATTTATCCCCCCCGCTACACCCGCCATTATCACCGCATCAGGCTGCAAGCGGTCGATCAGTTTCTGCGTATTCATGCTGGACATGACCTTGCCGACCCCTACCGAATATACATCCACCCGGGTATCACCAAGCATCAGAGTTTCACCCTGTTTTCCCAGTCCAGCTGTCTCCTGAGGCATGGCCCCAACGACCAGAATCATTCAAGCTCCTTTTATCATATCAGGACAATCAAAGCGCATCCTGCTAATATACAATAATGCCGCACAAGTCACAGATAATACAGCAAATACGAATGCGTCTCTACCTGCTTATTCGCCAATACCTGACATCCCTGGGCCTGCAAGAAGTCCAGACCCCCTCATTGAGCAAGGGAATCATACCGGAAGCCAGTATTGATGTTTTTGCCATCGACCAGCTAAGCCCACAGCTTGAACAGACAAGCATGTTCCTGCTGCCAAGCCCTGAATACTACATGAAGCAGATGCTGGCCGAGGGCTTTGGCAGCATCTTTCAGCTTTCCCGCTGTTACCGGCGTGGCGAAGTCAACACAGACCGCCATTTATGCGAGTTCACAATGCTGGAATGGTACGCTGTGGACGCCGATTATCACGACAGCCTGAAAATGCAGGAGGAACTCCTGCAGCATATCCTGGACGATGCCAGGCTTTGGGAAATGGTAAGCCAGCTTCCTATAAGCCCAGAGCAAATCTCCAGACAAAGAAGCATTATACAGCCGCCCTGCCAAAGGATCAGCCTGCAAGCTGCTTTTGAAAAATGGGCAAACATTGATCTTTCCCAAGCGATACAATGCGGGGCTTTCCCCGCTTCCGATCATTTGATTGACCGCCAACAGGAATCATTTGCCGATGCCTTCCATCGCATCCTGTGTGACAGGATTGAACCCCAGCTGCCCACTGACCAGCCCGTCATCCTGATTGATTATCCCTCGGCCATCCCCTCGACCGCCAAAAAAGACGGCCTATGGTCACAGCGCTGGGAGCTGTATCTAGGCGGGATGGAAATCGCCAATTGCTATACTGAGGCCGACAGCAGTCAAACGGCCCAGCTTTGCGCCCAGGAGAGCCTTGAACTGGAAGCCATGGGGAGGGCGGGCCAGACCGATAAAGGCTTCGCCAAAAAGATTGCCAGCATGCCGCCATGCTCCGGAAATGCCATCGGAATCGATCGTCTGCTGATGTGTATCTGCGCAGAAAAACACATCGAAGGGGTGATTTTTTTTCCGCCTCATGCTAATCTCGGCGAAT
The DNA here is from genome assembly GCA_964509515.1 of uncultured Spirochaeta sp. GTDB lineage: Bacteria > Spirochaetota > Spirochaetia > DSM-27196 > DSM-8902 > Spirochaeta_B. Next base: position 2,807 of record CAZDYA010000002.1, on the reverse strand, counting down.
GATTAAAGCAGGAGCAATAGAAAAGGGATCATGCCTTTTGATCAAAGGCGATCCGTATCTCGTTACAGAACGGGAATTTGTCAATCCCGGCAAAGGCGCCGCATTTGCCCGGGTCAAATTAAAGAACCTCAAAACCGGTCAGGTTCTTCGGGAAACAATCAAGACTTCGGAATCAGTAGAAGTTGCTGATGTTTTCGATCGCACAGTTCAGTACCTCTATCAGGACGACGAAGCAGTTCATGTCATGGACACCGATACCTACGAGCAATTTGAACTGTCACCGGTCGGCCTGGAAGACAAATTGAAGTACATCAAGGAAGGTGAAACCTATAACCTGGTGGTCTGGAATGAGCTGCCAATTGACATCAAGATTCCCACCAAGGTCGTCTACACCGTTACCGAGGCTGCCGAAGGCGTAAAGGGCGACACTGTAAACGGTGCAACCAAGATGGTAACCATCGAAACCGGGGTAGAGGTTCGCGTGCCAATCTTCATCAAACAAGGTGAAAGAATAATGGTAAATACCGAAACCAATGAGTATGTAGAACGTGTGAATAGTTAAGTGAATTGCTTGCTATCATGAATAACTATGATATAATTTCTACATAACTAGAGCAGGAATTCAATAATCAGGAGAGTATCCATATGAGAATTACCACCAAGGGTCGCTATGCGATCCGTGCAATCACCAACCTTGCACTGGAAAACAGCGATAAACCAAAGGCAATCAAGACCATTGCCAAAGAAGAAGGTATCTCTCCTGAATTCCTGGAACAGATTTTTTTCCGGCTAAAGCGTGCTGGCTTGATCAGCAGTGTCCGCGGCCCGGGTGGGGGTTTCCGCCTGGCCAGAGAAACCAGCGAAATATCCATCAAGGAAATTTTTGACGTTGTTGGCGAAGGAATAGACCTTACCCCCTGCACATCATTGCCGGATGAAGAAGACGAATTCCCCAGGAACCCCAACGCCTACACGGCCTCGGGCTGCTCACGCACAGAGGCCTGCCTGACACATGTCTTATGGGGAAATGTTTCAGATCACCTCAACCAGTATTTTTCCGCCCTGACCCTGGACAAAATCGTTGCCGGCAGCAACATGCAGGATGCCGCCGACATCTTGCTGGAAAAACAACACGCCTGATTACACCGACTCGGTAAAACTGCGCATTTGCGCCATTTGATCCGGTGTGATTATCCCCTCATCATGACAATAGGCAAACAGCTCATCTACCAGCATGCATGAATGCAGCCGCATGCCAGCCTCGCTCATTTCCTTTCGGCCACGAGTACCCCGTTCCAGCAGTACCACCAATTCCTCGACCACCAAACCGGCTTCGCGCAGTATCTCGACGGCCTCCAGCTTGCTGCCGCCAGTAGTAATAAGATCATCCAGCAGCAATATCTTCTCGCCGGGCTGAAAGCCGCCTTCGATGCGATTGCCTGTACCGTGAGCCTTTTTTTCCATACGAGGATAAATCATGGGCTTGCCTGTCACCAGCGAAACCGCAGTTGCCAAAGGCAGGGCAGCAACCGGGATACCGGCAATGCGGTCATAATCCAGGCCTTCGACAGCAGCGGCGTAGGCCTGCGCCACCATCCTGAGCAGCTTGGGAGCGGTCACTACCCTCCGCAAATCAATATAATATGGCGACATTACCCCGGATTTCAGACGAAATTCCCCCACCCGGAAGCATTCCTCGTGCACCAGTCCTTCGCAGATTTGCCTGGACAAACTGACCTGCTTGGCAGAAGCAGTCTCATGCCAGGTGCCGGCGGCCAGCTTGTCGCGTACATCCCTGATTTCCTGGCAGTAGGCCTGAGCTGCGGCCGCCGGATCATCACTCTGGGTTATCCCTCTGGCCACTACCGGCAGAATACCAGCCCCATCACGGCCTAATCCAACCTTTAGTACATCCTCTACCGAGCCGCCCTGGGCGCCAATCCCCGGACACAGAATCCACATATCTGGATAATCAGCACGCACCTTGGCCAGGGTTGCCTGATCGGTGGCCCCGACCACCGCGCCAAGAGCCGGAGACCAGTTTTTTACTGCTTTGGCAACAACCGAGTATAGTGAATCAACCTCTTCGCATGGCAGGCCATCGGAAAAATCCCCGGACGCCACTACCAGCTGCTGGAAATCAGCCGAACCGGGATTAGAGGTCTTTACCAAAACAAAGGCAGCCTTGCGGCTATCCTTGATAAACGGGCTGATCGCATCCTTGCCCATGTAGGGATTCAGGGTCACCGCATCGGCCCGCAGATACCCATACGCCGCATCAGCATAAGCCTCAGCGGTCGCACCGATATCGCCACGCTTGCAGTCCAAAATAACCGGAATATCGGCCGGTATCTCGTCGATTATGGCCGCCAGCGCCAGCATGCCATCAGCACCAAAGGCCTCATAAAACGCGGAGTTAGGTTTATAGGCAGCGGCATATTGGCTGGTGCTGGCCACAATGGCCTTGCCCCAGGAATAAAGCGCCTGGTAAACGCGCCCCTGTGTTCCCTCGTCCGATGGCCGTTGCTCGCCCCTGCTCGCATAGCTCTCGTATCCTGACAATCCCAGGTCTGATGCCCTGGGGTCCAATCCTATACATAATAATGTGTCGGCCTTTTTTATTCGTGCTTCCAACCGGCTAAAAAAATCAGCGTTCATTTACTTTCCTTAAAAAAAATCTTAACGCATTCTACCGGCTTTTGTCGCCATTGTCATGGCCCAATAATGCTCCTTCCAATGGCACATTGAATTATTGTATAATGCGACTATGTCAGATCAAATACACACCCCCGACCCACGTATTCAGC
>CAZDYA010000001.1:0-20520 GCA_964509515.1 uncultured Spirochaeta sp. | reverse complement strand
CCCCTGAGCCGTATATACCGGAGCGTTTGGTTGTCGAAGAGAAGTACCGCCGACGGCACCCGGTCGCCGGGGTGGTTAAGGCAGGTCAGGACAAGATGGATCTGCGGGAGAGGCAGCTTTTTATTGTGGTTCAGGCCGGCGATATCATTGCCCGCAGGGTGGCTGAGCAGGAGGGCAAGGAAGGCGTTGGGGTTACCGGCCAGCCCATACCTGTTCCAAAGCCTTCGGTAGCTCAGCCCGAGTTGGGCGAGAACGTCGAGGAAGAGTTTGGCATTGTTAAAGCCGCAGTCGGGGGGCAATTGCTGTTTAGCAATTCGCTGATTGAGGTGCAGGAGACCCTGCAGCTAACCGAAGGCGTGGGATATCACACCGGACATATTCGCTTTCCTGGCAATTGTGTTTTGGCCGGTGCGGTTAAACCTGGATTTAAGCTTTGGTTGGGGGGCAAACTGCACGCCAAAGATACCGTGGACGTGACCGAGGTGTTTTGTAACGGAAGGATTGTTTGCGATGGCGGGCTGATGGGCCATGGCGAAGGGGTTGTTCGTTCCAAGGACCGGATAAGGACTCGCTTTATCGAGAACTGCATTGTTGAATCTCACGGCGCAATCTATGTGCAGCAGAGCATTCTTTACGGCAAGGTCAGGAGCCTTGACAGGATAGTGCTGGGCGACCGTTCCAAGGTGGTGGGCAGTGATCTTTCGGCTGTAAATGGTGTCTTTGCGCATTCGCTGGGCAGCGAGCGGGGCGGACGTGTGTCGGTCTGGGTGGGAATCAATTTTGTGGTTGAACGCAAGATGGAGGTTCTGCGGCAGCGCATTGATAATCTGGTTGAAAGGATTGCTCGCATGCGCAGTCACCTGCAGATTCGGGATAGTGAGCGCGGACAGCAACACATGCAGGATCTCATAGAAGAGCGGGATGACCTGCATGGCAAAATCGGGGAACTTTTGGGCTCTCTGGATGCCAATGAGCAGGCGATCGTGGCTGTCAAGGATAAGGTGCAGGCCGGTACCATGATACAAATTTGCCGAAGTTTTCTAACCGTAGAAGAAACCGTCAAGAACGTTCAGTTCAGGCTGGACCCCGCCGAGGGCGTCATTTTGCAGGAAAAGCTGGCTTCCGGGCAGTTTCCGCGCCTTCAGGAGCTTGAAACCGACGCTTGATTACAAAAGGCTGGTGTGTTGCAGCGCTTTGTGATACAACAAATTGCGAATTTCGAAAAAAAAGTGTTGATGATACGGGTTTTTATTTGTATCTTTCCTCACGGAAATAATCCATTTCTCAATTCAGCACATATTATTTACAAGGTAAGGAGAGAATACCTATGGCTAAACAGCTCAAATTTGACGAAGAAGCACGTCGCTCGCTTTTGCAGGGTGTGGACAAGCTGGCTTCTGCAGTAAAAGTGACATTGGGGCCGCGCGGACGCAACGTGCTGCTGGACAGGAAGTTTGGTGCTCCAACGGTGACCAAGGATGGTGTTTCAGTTGCCAAGGAAATTGAACTGGAAGATCCCTTTGAAAACATGGGTGCCCAGTTGGTGAAGGAAGTTGCCAGCAAGACCAACGATGTTGCCGGTGACGGTACCACCACCGCTACAGTTCTGGCTCATGCCATTGTTGTTGAGGGTCTTAAAAGGGTGTCGGCTGGTATTAATCCGATGTCGCTTAAGCGCGGGATAGATGCTGCCGTGGCTGATGCCGTGGTAGAAATCAAGAAGCTCAAGAAAGACATCAAGGACAAGGAAGAGATTGCCCAGGTTGCTGCAATTTCTGCGAACAACGATAAAGAAATCGGTAATGAAATTGCTGCTGCGATGGAAAAAGTCGGCAAAGACGGTGTAATTACGGTAGAAGAATCAAAGACTATCGAAACCACTACCGATTTTGTTGAGGGCATGCAGTTTGATCGTGGCTACCTTAGCCCTTACTTCGCTACCAACCGCGATGCGATGACCACCACCTTTGATGATCCCTACATCCTTATTTATGACAAGAAGATTTCCAACATGAAGGAATTGCTTCCGATTCTGGAAAAGGTTGCCCAGGCCAGCAAGCCATTGCTGATCATTGCTGAAGACGTTGACGGTGAAGCATTGGCTACCCTGGTAGTAAATACCATTCGCGGGGCATTGCAGGCAGTGGCTGTTAAGGCTCCTGGTTTTGGTGATCGCCGCAAGGCTATGCTCGAGGACATCGCCATCCTGACCGGTGGACAGGTGATCAGCGAAGAGCTGGGACTCAAGCTTGAGAATGCCGATATGAACATGCTTGGTAAGGCCAAGCGCATCAAGGTTGATAAGGAAAATACTACCCTCATTAACGGTGAGGGCAAGGCATCTGATATCAAGGATCGCATTGCTCAGATCAAGGCTCAGATTGACAACACCGATAGCGATTACGATCGCGAGAAGTTGCAAGAGCGCCTGGCCAAGTTGGCTGGCGGTGTTGCCGTTGTAAATGTTGGTGCAGCGACAGAAACCGAGCTGAAAGAAAAGAAGCACCGGGTAGAGGACGCTTTGTCGGCTACTCGTGCTGCCATCGAGGAAGGTATTATCCCTGGCGGTGGTCTGAGTCTTATTCAGGTGGCAGCTGTTCTGGCTCAGAAGGATCTTGGCGGCATGGATGAAGAGGAAAAGGTCGGCTATGCGATTGTACGCCGGGCTTTGGAAGAACCGATTCGCCAGATTGCCCACAACGCTGGCCTTGACGGTGCGGTTGTTGCCGAGCGAGCCAAGAACGAAAAGAAAGGCATTGGTTTCGATGCTTACAGCCTTGAGTGGGTTGATCTGGTAAAAGCCGGTATCATTGACCCAGCCAAGGTAACCAGGTCCGCGTTGGAGAATGCGGCCTCGATTGCCAGTTTGTTCCTGACAACACAGTGTGCGATTACTGATCTTCCTGAAAAAGAAGATGCAGGCGCTGCTGCCGCTGCCGGAATGGGCGGCATGGGTGGAATGGGAGGCATGGGCGGCATGATGTAAGCCCGGCCTGCAAAATGCAAGTTTTGCCCCCGGCGCAGGCCGGGGGCTTTTTTATCATTAAAGATAAGGATAGAATGCCGCATATGAAAAAGCAGGATTTTATTTTTACAATTGGGTATTCAGGTGGGGCGCCGGTGGTTGATTCTGTCAGTAAGAAACGCTATGGGAAACATACTTCTGATCAATTGCTGGCGGAGGGTATGTATCGTAACGCCTTTGCCTCATTGATCCATGAAGGCAATCAGCAGGAGATCGAGGCCTTTGTTGGGAAATTTAATCAAATTACTGGTCTGCAGATTGGATCGGTTATTCAGTTGCAGAGGCTTTTGGGGGTTTTCAAGGTGCCAGACGGCCTGGAAAAACCTGTTTACATGTAGCGTCAGCTTACTGTCCTTGACTGTATTTTCTATAGTATGGTATTTTGTCCGAATCTTACAGGGAAGGATGTGTATCCATGATACAAAATTTATTCAGTCTCCCGTTGCTGCAGGCCGCTGAGCCGGCCGCCGGGGCACAGGGTGGCGGGCAGTTGTTAATGACTGTTGTCACATTCGGGTTGGTTTTTCTGATTTTCTATTTTCTGATTCTTCGTCCGCAGAACAAACGGCAAAAGGAGCAGAAGCAGATGCAGGAGTCACTCAAAAAAGGTGACAAGGTTGTGACAATTGGCGGTATTCGCGGTACAATTGCCTCGATCAAGGAAAATACGGTGGTCTTGAAGGTTGATGACAACACCAAGATCGAGTTCACCCGTTCAGCGGTAGCCAGTACTGTAACTGCCGGTGAAGGAAAAGACGCACCGGAAACCACCTAATAATCTGTTTGGAGTTAACATATTATGAGCAAACGATTTCGCTTTCTAACCATATTGGTTTTCGCTGTAGTTGCAGGTGTGTTCCTGTATCCCACGGTGAACTGGTATTTCTTTGTTCCTCAAAACATGAAGCAGCTGGCCGCTGGTTCGCGGATACAGGTTCGTGATTATGCCCAGGCTCAGGCCAGGCAGGAACTTGAGTACTTGCGTCAGGCCGCCGCTGGGGGTGAAGACGCTGATCTTTCAGAAAAAATGGCGCACATTATTCCTGAATCCAAAAGAGGATATCGGGACAGTGATCGGCCGACACCAGAGGTGTGGACAGCAAAAGCCATCCTGAGCGGGTTTTTCGCCGAGAAGGATTTGTATGAAGTGCTGGAAACATATCACCGCAGTGAGCTCTTGCGCCTGAAGGCAATGAAGGGGCGGATCGTTGAGCTTGGTTTGGACTTGTCTGGCGGTGTCAGCGTCACTCTTGAGGCCGACAGAAGCAGCCTCGAGACCCGTTTGGGCCGGCCCGCGACTGATGATGAGCTTTCCGAGGCAATAGATTTGGCCATTGAGATTCTGACCAACCGTATCGACCAGTTCGGGGTTACCGAGCCCCAGATTCGTCGCGAAGACGATAACCGGGTTTCCATCGAGATTCCTGGTGATGATGACCCTGACAGGGTCAATGCCTTTTTAATGGGCAGGGGCAGTCTTAATTTCCATATCGTAGATGATGAAGCTACTCAGCAGCTCTCGGAATTGCGGGCAAGACAAACCGGCTGGAATCCTAATATTGATGGTGTTCCGGAATTTTTGCCGGCAGGTACCAAGATAGTTGAGTACGTTAGCCGTGATGTCTATGGCGTTGACCGCACGGAGAGCTGGATTGTTGTCAAGGAAGACATACAGGAATTCGGCCTGGACGGTAGCCACATTATCGAGGCGCAGGTAAGTCGTAGTCAGATAACCAATCAGCCTACGGTTAACTTTGTGCTTGATCCAGAGGGCTCGGAAATATTTGCCCGATTGACCAGGGAAAACGTTAACAAGTCCATGGCAGTTGTTATGGATAACAAGGCTAGATCTTATGCCGTTATCCGTGAAGAAATACCAACCGGGAACGTTCAAATCAGCGGTGGTTATACCGTCGAAGAGGCCAACGATCTAGCCAAGGTGCTGCGAACTGCCGCCCTGCCGGTTGATCTTAATGTCATCAATCAGACAAGCGTTGGAGCCAGCCTTGGTAAGGAAGCGATCAGAATGGGGCTTACTTCTATCGCGGTTGGTTTTGCTTTGGTTATCGTCTTTATGCTGTTTTACTATCAGCTGGCTGGGTTAATTGCGGTATTGGCACTGGTCCTGAACCTTGTATTTTTAACGGCCTTGTTGTCGGCTTTTAACCTGACGCTCACGCTCACCAGTATTGCCGGTATCATATTGACGGTCGGTATGGCTGTCGATGCCAATGTAATTATCTATGAGCGTATCAAAGAAGAATACCGGCTTGGGAAATCAGCACGAGCATCAATCGAAACCGGTTTCCAGAAGGCCTTCTGGACCGTTATGGATGCCAATATCACTACATTCATTGCGGCAGTATTCTTGAGTCAGCTCGGCACCGGTCCAATACAGGGTTTTGCAATCACTCTGGCAGTCGGCATTGTCTGTTCAATGTTTACAGCCCTGTTCGTGTCGCGATTGATTTTGGATGTTGGTACAGATGTATTAAAACGCAAGAAGCTCAGAATTGGGTGGGGTAAATAATGAAGCGAGCAATTCCATTTATCAAATATCGTTTTTTTGCCATTACCATTTCGGTATTGGTTATTATCGCCGGCGTGGGTTTAACCATTGCACAGGACGGATTTAATCTCGGCATCGATTTCCAGCCAGGTCTGCGAACACAGGTTCATATTGACGGTGCTAACGTTGATGCCGAAACCGTAAGGTTGTTGATCGATCGGGAAATCGACGGGGTACAGGTCATAAGTGTCGGCGATCCGGCCGAGATGAACTTTATGATTCGTGTTCAGGATGACGGTGACCTTGATGATTTTAACGCCGTTATGACCGAGCGGATTACTAATCTGCTTAGGCAAAGCTATGGCGCCGTTGAAGTGCTTGAAACAGCTTATGTCGGTCCCCGTTTTAGTCAGGATTTGACAGGCAATGCGATCTGGCTTGTTATCGGGGCGCTGGGTTTGATCCTGGTGTACATCTGGTTCCGTTTCCGCTTCGCCTATGCGGTTGCTTCGATTGTGACCCTTACCCATGACGTTTTAATCATGCTTGGTGTAATTGGAGCATTTCAGCTTGAGGTCACCACAGCAACAATTGCAGCGGTTTTGACCATCATCGGTTATTCATTGAATGACACCATCGTTATCTTTGACCGCATAAGGGAAAACGAAAATCTTCTTAGGGAGACAGGTTATGCACAGGTGATCGATACTTCGATTACCCAGTCATTGACCAGAACGGTAATTACTTCGTTGACAACGCTGTTGGCGGTTGCGGCCATCTATGTGTTCGCTGTCGGTGAGATACAGCTGTTTGCTCTCAATCTGATGGTAGGTATCGTAGTTGGTACTTTCTCTTCCATCTTTATTGCTTCTCCAGTATTACTGGCGCTTGCCAACAGGCAGATCAAGCGAAACAAGGCTTTGGGTGCTAAAGGTCCCAAGGTAGCAAAAGTGGCCGGTAAAGAAGCTAGTGCTGCCGATGCCGGGGCGAAGTCTTCCAACGAGGTTAGCTTTGATCAGAAGAAGGCTGTGATCGAGCAGATGGCGCAAAAGCGTTCCTCCAATAAGGCTGGGAAAAGCAAAGCCAAAAAGAAGTCAAAGAAATAAAAAGCAATAATACTTGACCGGCCGTCATATCCTGCGTAGCCTGTTTTCATGAATCTTTTGAAATCAGGCGGGCAGGTCAATTGGCGGCCAATTTTTTTTCTACTGATCACTGTTTGTTTTTCATGGCTCATCGGTGCGCCGCAGGTTTTGATGGCAGATGATCAGGCATATTCAGGCTGGCAGAGCTTTCAAACCGAATACACTCAAATAATCTTTGAACCCCATAATATAGCTTACGCTGAAGATCTTGCAGGCTTTGCGGATGGCCTATTTGAAGAAGTTAGCGAGATGGTCGGTTGGAAACCCGAAAAACGGGTGCCGGTGGTATTAACCGATCGTACGGCATCAGCCAACGGTTTTTACCGACCGCTGCCGCATTCAATTACATTGTTCTTAACCAGTCCAGGCGATCGTTTTCTTGGCGCCCGCTCCCAAAATTGGCTGCAAAGCCTTTATGTTCATGAGCTCGTTCATTATATACATTTAACCGAACGACTGGGGCTCCCTGGTTTGGCCAGTTACGTTTTTGGCCCAGACGCCGTTGCCGCCAATACCGCCTTGATGCCAGTATGGTGGATAGAGGGTTTGGCGGTCTGGGCAGAATCCAATCTGCTTGCCGGCGGCAGAGGTGATTCCCCTGTTTTTAACAGCTTGTGGCAGGCTCCTCTAATGGAAGGAAAGATGTGGAGCCGCAAACAGATGCGATACCAATCTGCCTATAACCCTCTCGGCCGCGTGTACGTCAGCGGATATTTAGTGGTTGATTACCTGGTAGACCGTTACGGCATAGAGGTTTTTCGCCAGATTAACAAACGATTTATCTGGTTCCCGCTACTTGGTATTGAATGCGCAGTAAAACATGTAACGGGTGATTCCTTGCGGCTTGCCTATATGCGCATGCAGGGTCGTAAAAGATTCGAGCTGCGCGAACGTGATTTTGCTGGTCAGGAGGGGAATGCGCTTGCAACGCAAGCTGGTTCGACTCATAGAGAGTGGCATGTGCCATATTCAGCCGGCGATACTTTGCTAACTTACTCAGAAGGGACACATGCAACCGCAGGGTTTGTTGATGCGAAGGCTCCCTCGGTCACACTATTTGAGACTGGCTGGCTAAGCGATAGTCTTTCGTACTCCTTCTCGAGAGATGGTCGGAGGGCAGTTTTTGCAAGGATTAGCGGTGACTATGGTCATTCATCTGGGACACCAAATATAATCAAGGGCAATTCAGACATCTTTTTGCTGGACATGACTGCGGGTTCTTATGAATACAAGAAGCTTACGCATGGCCAGCGCTTATATCAGCCATCGATAAGTGCAGACGGTAGTGTTATTGTCGCCATAGAGCTTGAGGGTGACAGTTACAGGTTGGTCAAAATAGAGCAGCCAGGTGGTGAGTCTTTAGAAGTTTTCACCAGTTCAAGGGGTAGTGTATATGAACCCCAGCTGCATCCAGATGGTAACAAGGTAGCCCTTATTGAAATAGTAGATGGTCGCAGTTCCTTGCTGGAAATCTCTTTGGAGGAAGGGGCTTCAAAAGTGCTTGTTCCTTTTGGAAAACCAGAGATAAGAAGTCCCCGCTGGACAGACGATGGGAAGATCTTGTTTAGTTCTGATCAATCCGGGTATTTGGCATTGTATCAGGTGCTTGACGGGAGCATCGAGCTTGTCATGGAAGATCCTGTGGGAATAACAGGCGGCGTTTCTTTTGACAATGAGTTGGTTTACAGTGCCTACCGCCAACAGGGGCATATCTTGAAAGCCATGAATTGGGAGGATATTCAACCACAATTGGTAGACTGGCCTTCTGACGATGGGATCCAGGCCTCGGAGCCTTCAATTGATAACACAGCGTCTTTGGAACCAGATAAATATCATGATTTACCTCGCCCCGGGTTTTGGGTTCCTTTTCCGGGTTTAAGATCAGGCATTTTGGGTGAAACTATTGTTTCACCGGGTGCATTTTGGATGATGGGCAGCGTTTTGGGCAAGCATATGCTGTCAGGAAGTCTGGACTATATGATAGAGCAGCAAGAGCTTAGTGGTTCGCTTGGGTATCAGTATAACCAGGCTTGGGGGAGTGTGGCTGTGGGTTTGGAGACTTCCAGCGATGTCATGATTGATGGTTCCGGCCAGGCACGTTGGGTTAGAACTGTTTCAGGTAATTTGCAGGGGAACCGATTACTGTGGTCAAGGGAAATGCCAGGAATAAATCAATATCTCAGCGCCGGTTTTGCAGTATCGGGGACAATGTTTCCTGAGGTTCCGGTTTCTCCAGGTTTGCAGTATTCAGGTCAGTTGCAATACAGTCTTGCCAGGCCTGCACCAGCTGCCGCATTTTTCGGACGTGAAAGGTTTTTTGTTTCCGCTGGGGTGGTGGCAGTAAACGAGTTGGCACCGATTTCTCTATATGGCCTGTTATTTGGTTCGACAGGGGCGCAGATAGCGCTCCCCTGGTTTTTCCATGTTCTGCGAATAGAGGCAGATGTTGAAGGCAGCCTGGGCGATGAGGTTTTTGCCTTCAGGCTCTTGCCTCAAGGTAATCCGCTTTGGCAGGCGGCTGTTGCTCCGGTAAAGGGCAGGGCAACCCTTTTTTATCGCTTGCCGGTCGCTCCGCTTGATTTGCCAATTCCTTATGGGGGTATTACTGGGGCAGGGCTTAGTCTGTTTGCACAGACCATGGGATATGCCGGGAACAACGTCCTGGCCTGGGAGGGGCTTTTGTACGCGGGAGCGGAAATAGCTGTTGACATGTCATTTCTGATGGGCGGGAGGCTTGCGCCAACTTTAGGTTTTGTGATGAGGATTGACCCTGCCGATCCTGGCTCTGCGCTCGACAGGGAAAACCTTCATCTTTATCTGGATATAGGGCTTTAGTTTATTTCTGGGAGAGGTTAAAAACTCCATCCCAGGTTGCCGGCGGGGCCTGTTGAATGAACTTTTTACAGCGCGCCAAATACAGCTTGGCGGTTCCGTCGTTGGGCTGTGCATTTAATACGGCGGCAAAGCGCAGTTGCGCTTGTTTGAAATCCCGAGATTCAAATAGCTTGATCCCTTGGTCAAAAACCGCCAAGGCCTTGTTGGTATCGCTGTTGATAGTGTCAGACAAACCAACGATTTCGAATAGGCGCACGGGTTCGCGAACACCGACAACCCTTACTCTATCCAGCCGGCGAAAGACAACGTTGCAATCGGTATTGGCTGTGGCTTGCTTCCATGTTGATTCTGAAGCAAGCACCCAACTATTGTACTGCTTGTTAACCCCTTCCAGGCGCGCTGCCAGGTTAACATTATGCCCCATCATGGTGTAATTCAGTTTCTGTTCGCTGCCCATGTTACCAACAACCATGTCGCCACTGTTTAGCCCAATCCTGGTTTCAATTTTCTGAGGCAGGATACCCTCTTCCATTAAGCGCTGGTTCAGCTCTTTTTCGGCTACTTTAATTCTGGCAGCAGCGCGGCAGGCGCGCAGGGCGTGGTCTTCCAGCGGTAAGGGGGCTCCAAAAAAGGCAATTATGGCGTCGCCTTCGTATTTGTCGATGGTGCCGCCCAATTCAAGAATGATGTTACTCATTTCGGTAAGGTAGCGATTAAGTAACATTACCAGATCTTGCGGATCAAGTTGCTCGGAGATGCCCGAAAAGCCCTTTATGTCGGTGAAAATTGCTGTAATATTGCGTTTGCCACCGCCAAGCTGGAGGCGGCTTGGATCAAGCATGATTTCATGAACAACATCCGCAGACAGGTAGCGCGTAAAGGCGCTGCGTATGAATCGCTTTTCTCCCTCGGCTCGAAAGAATTTAATAAGACTGATAATGATAAAGCTTCCGCCAGCGCCGAAGATAATTACGGCTGGTCGCAGATATAGGCCGGTAAAGAAAAACAAGGCCCAATCAGCAGTTAGCATCAGCAGAATGATGGCAAACCCGGCTAGCGCCGATGTCTTGGCGGCAGCTTTGCGTAAAATAAGTCCGGCCAAAATCATGCATCCGAAGAGGGCAATCAATGAATAGGAATAGGGAAGTTCCTGCAGGAATTGTTGCTCAAGAATGGTATTGGCAACGGCGGCGTGGGTACCGACATTCATATAGCTTTCGTCAAATGGATTGACGCCAATATCAGTGGTAGATACTCCGGTCCATCCAATTATGATGAGCGAATCAGAAATTTCTTCTCTTACTTTTTTGCGCTGTTCCAGCAATTCGATCAGGATTGTGCGGGTCTCATTGAATTGGTCAATGGCAATGGAACGGACTCCGTGGTACTGGAGTTGGAGTTCTTGTGGCAGATCAGGATTTTCAAGCAGTTCATCTATTCGAGAGGTAAAGGCATCAAGGGTTTCCGGTGAAAGGACTTCTTCGGCTGCCAATAGCCAGGCCTCTTTTTCGGCCAGATATTCAGCATAGAGCTCACGCGAATCCTGATCTATCATATCTTTTCTAATGTCCTGTACGTCCAGATACCAGTCAACCAGTTCCATACCAATAGGGTGGCCGATTAAAAACCGGGCCTCGGTAAGGGCCTCCAGATTATAGACCAGCTCAGCTTCGTATTGGTGCAGGGTGTATATCATGGAATAACTCATCTGCCTGAATGTGTAATCGAATTTTTTTGGAGGCCAGTTGATTAGCATTCTACCGTCATCGCTTCTTGGAATGTTTATGTCCTGAGTCTGGCCGTTAGGTAGCCGCGCGTTGACAAGCTTGATTTGCCTGTCTTCCGCGATCACTTCGGGCTTACCGAGAAAGTCCAGCAAGGGTCTAAAGACAAGTTGTGCATAGTACTGCTGGCCATCAGTTTGCAATAATTCAACCCTGCGCCTTACACCATCGGAGTCGATAGGGACGTTAGGAAACCCGGCTCCTGCAGCATGCCTGGCGATAGGCTCGATAACGGCCTGTATACCGGGGTGCCTGGTGATGTTTTCTGTCTGCAGATTCAGCCCTGGCGCGGCAAAGTTTTGTCGGGCAAATTCGGCCGCCGCTGCGGTGCCGGGAAGCTGTTCATCATCTACAGGCAACAGCGTAACTGTATAATAGGCCTTCCCGAAAAGGCCCGCGGCCTTACCGTGGTAGGCATCGTTGTCACGAGCGATTGCCTGGGCGGCCGAAAGCAAATTCTGCTGGCGCGCCTGGTTGATTTCATTCAGGCGGGTGACAAAATCATTAGCTTCTTCAATTGGTATCATCTCATTGGCCAGGGCTGAAAACAAGCTGGATATATCGCTCTCAATTGATTCGAAGGTGTCCATCAGTTTTTGGGGATATTCCAGCTGCAAAATTTCAGGGGAGACCCCAAGAGGGCTAGGGTCGATATATTCAATATCGAAAACTGCAGCCCGAGCACCGAATTCTCCCAGATGAAGCAGCCCATCGGCTAGTACTGAGCGATTCCATGGCCAGGTACCAACACGCGAAATTGAATCGTCATCGACATTTAGCAACAGGATTGCTTGATTTTCCGGGATAGCTGGGCGCAATCTAAGCAAGGTATCGTAGATGGCCAGGTCAATATGCAAGAACCGCGGAACCATCAGTAAAAGCGACACAAGGGCTGGCAATAGCAGGCAAATAAGCCAGTGAATGGCAAAATCTTTTTTGTTTGTAGTTTTCATGGCATGTCCAATACAATAAGAATAGAAAGTCTCAATAAATGATAGTATACTTAGTGTAAAAAGGGGAGATATTTATGTTTAAATCCGCCTTGGCGGCCTCAAAAGTTTTGCTTCTCGCTTTTCTACTGGCTTTCCCAGGAATACTTGGGGCGATGGATTTGGGTGTTTCAGTTGATTCCTCTTCCGATGTCCAGGTTCAATTAGGCGGATACGTGCTTGAGCACATGGATACAATAACCCTCTGGGGACTGAGGCAGGCCAGGGAATCAGGTGAGCTTGGTTTTTCATGGCGTGTGTATTACCGCTATTCCACTGAGCGCATGATAGCGTTCGATGTTGACGAATTATATCTGACTGCGCAGTTAAATGCCTTTGCAAACAGATCCATTATCAAGGTAGGTCGCTTTACCCACCGTGATTGGAGCGGCGTTGTTTTTTCCCATGCCATGGATGGTTTGCATGTATATAGCGAAACCGGAGTTGCTGATTTCAGGGCGGTTCTTGGAACGACAGCCTTTATTGCCGGGCATAATGCCTCCATATTCCTGTCGTCCCTTGATAGTCAAAATCGCGATGCTATGTTTGGCAGTCCCAGAGCCGTCGCGGGTATTGGAGCCAGGTTCACACAAATAGTTGACTGGTTTGTGCCATCGCTTGATTCTGTCCTGCAGTATGAATTGCGCCCAGATAGTGATATTGCGGTAAATACTCAGCATGTAATTGCAAGGTTTGATTTTGGTATTGGTTCTCGTTTTGCCTTGCAACCTGTTCTGGCGGCCATGCTTGTTCAGAGTACCGATGGTCAGGCCACCAGAGAGTACGGATACTTGGGTACACTGCGGTTACAGTATATCCAGGCTGGGTTAGCTGGACTGATCGTTCAGGGAGAGGGCTGGTATGCCAGTGGGGCGGGTGACTCAGCCCCGGCCATAAGTCTGTATTCAGCTGGTGCTTACAGGCCAGTCAGTACAGTCAGGGTAACAAGGATATACCCGCTTGATATTGGTGGCAGTATGGGCGGGAAGGTCGTGCTGGGCTTTAATCCATTTAAATCAAGTGATGCTTTGTGGCTGCAGGAAAGCAGAATAAACCTGCAGGCTGTGGGGCTAATGCAAAGCGCTTGGCCGCAAATAGCGCAAGCTGATTTTTTCACGACAAGATACCTGGGTACGGACTTGTTGCTATCACTTGTCATGCGGGCAGCCCCGGAATTGGGTTTTCGGCTAGGAGGCGGGGTTTTTGTTCCAGGTCCTGCCTTGGCCGATCAAGAATTGATTACAAGAATATTGCTGGATATTTCCTTGACCATCTAACAGGAGGCTAGTATGGGAAAAAATACAGACAAGAGAATGCGGGTTCTGCTATTGGCAGTCGTTACCTTGCTTATTCCCTTTGGCATATATGCCCAGGCTGACGATCTGCAGGCCGTTGCTCGCAGTGTTTCCGGCGAGGTTGAGTACCGGACGGCAGACGGGGATTGGCAGCCACTTGAGGTCGGCGATTCGCTACCAAAGGGTGCAACCATATCAACAGGATTTCATAGCTCGGCAGTACTAGAGATTGGCCAGGCCGTCCTGGAGGTAGCTGCACTTTCCCGGATGACGCTTGATGAGCTGGTAGACCGTGGAGGAGTGGTTGAGACCGATCTATTTTTGGAGGTTGGTCGTATTCGCGCTGATGTCAAGCGGACTAGTAATAGGAGGCAGAATTTTCGCCTGAGAAGTACGGTAGCTACTGCTGCTGTAAGGGGGACCAGCTTTTCTTTTGATGGCAGGAACCTGCAGGTTTACGAAGGGGTGGTTGCCCTGTCCAACTCCAGTGGGCGCACGGCACTTATTCCGGCTGGTAACAAATCATCGGTAAGCGGTAGCGAAGCTCCGTTAAAGGCACAAAGGGCAGCACAGGAGGCCGTTCTTGTTGTTCATGACACTGCAATCAAGGCCACTGAACCTGGCGAACAGGCTGAAATATTGGTTGTTGAAGATGATGCTATTGAGTTCGATGCCGATGTGCCAATTAGTACAGGTACTGTAGTTGTAGAGTTTGAATAAACAGCATTACATTTTGGCTGGTCGCCCAGCTTTAACGTATTCCTCGAAGCGTGAAGCAAGCTGTAGTGCCATTTGACCGGAAACCGGGTCGCTTGGGTTGCTGTTTTTTCCGATTATTCCTCGATAACGGCTTGTCCGAAAGGCGTAGCGAGGTATGTTGAACAGGCTTTGGATCAATCCCTTTGGAACCTCAAAGGCTGTCATGCCTATCAGACTGATATCGGCGATAGTAGCCTGTGTGTCGCCGAGCTTGGGCTGGTAGTACTCCATCTTTTGCTGTAAATGTTGGTAGGCTCTGGCGGCAGAGAAATGCGCAGGAACATCGCCGGAGGCAGCGAGTAAAATATAGGCGGCATCCTGAAGGCTGATTGCGTCTTTCGCCAGCATTTCGCCAAGACGTTCTGCAGTTTGTCCGTACAAAGAAAGGGTTGCGAGTGCCGTTGCCAGCAGGCCAACCAGGAATATTCGACGCATACAAACCTCCCAAGATCCGTATTTTTAGATTATATCACAAATTTGTCCGGTAGCGGTAGGGGGGATGGTTGTTGTGGCTTGACCAAACGGCGGTCTAGGTGTAAGGTAGGGTGTGTGCTGTGCTTTCGGTAGGAGAGTACAGAGCACCGTGTTTTTTGATTTTCGTTTCTTTCTCGCCGAGCAGCCGTTTTCGATGTTCCCAACAGTAAGGAAGCACCTCAAGAACGCGGAAATCCACGGAATCCGTGGAAAACCCAAGAGTCCGGACAGTCCGGAAAAGAGAGATTGGTGTATGTCCAATAAACTTTATGTCGGTAACATGAACTACCGCACCAGCGAAGAGACCCTGAGGGGTCTGTTTGAAGCCCACGGCACAGTTAACTCGGTGACCATTATTTATGATCGCCAGACTGGTCAGTCAAAAGGCTTCGGTTTCGTCGAGATGGAAAGCCCAGAAGCAGCAGAAGCAGCTATTGAGGCGCTCAATGAGCAGGAAGTAGAAGGCCGTCGCTTGCGTGTAAACGTAGCACAGCCTCGCGAAGAAGGGGCACGCAAACCCCGCCGTTTCTAATCTGGATCGAGAATGAAAAAGCCCGTTGCCTTTGGTAGCGGGCTTTTTTTATTCAATTTTTATATCTGATAGTCCGGAAGGTATTCGTTTTTACGGTTGCGGCGGATATAGTCATTTGGCAGGTTATATATCTTGCTGCCTGGAGGGACGCTGGAAGTAATCCAAACGTTTCCTCCGATAACGCTGCCTTCTCCGATGTGAGTCTTGCCGCCCAGAATGGTGGCTCCGCTGTAAATGGTTACATTGTCACCGATCGTAGGGTGCCTTTTGCTGTTGGCTGCCGATTTCTCTACACTTAAAGCCCCCAGGGTTACACCTTGATATATTTTAACATTTCGGCCTATTTCCGTTGTTTCACCAATAACTACCCCAGTAGCATGATCAATAAAAAAGGATTCGCCTATTTGGGCCCCCGGATGTATATCGATTCCGGTTCTGCCATGAATTATTTCGCTCATGATACGGGGGATCAAGGGGACACCCTGGTTCCAAAGTTGATGAGCCAAGCGGTGGGTGATTATTGCGCCTACTCCGGGATAGGCCAGAATTACCTCTTCTGTAGATTGGGCTGCCGGGTCGCCGGAAAAAGCGGCGTTGACATCCAGTTGAATGAGCTCTCTAATTTTCGGAATGGCCTGAATCAGGTTCAAGCTATGCTGTTCGGCCTTGGCTCGGCAGGCAGGGTCATCAGAAGTATACTCCTTTCCCTGCGCAGCAGCCGAGAAGCATAGGGATTTGACAGTTTCTGAGCTCAGGCGGTGAAAAAGCCGGCTGACCTTTTCTGACAAAACGAAGGCCAGGTCATGGCTTGAAGTTGATTCTTCTTCGCGGAAGCCAGGGAATATCAGGGATTCCAAGTCCTCCAGAATCATCTCGATTGCTCTTCTGGATGGCAGTCTTGGCCCTTGCATGTGGTTGATTCCTCCAGTTTGCTGGTAGGATTCGGCCAAGGCATCTACGAGATTTGGGATATCTTTGTGCAATGCTTTCTTCATGTTTATATACCAAAGCCTTTTTGCCCTATTGTCAATACTGCAGCTGGAACACAATAAAATTGTTAGGAAATTATTGCTGAAATATATATTAGGGGATGCAAAAGCTAGCCGGAGCTACAATAATATGAGTATGTTGTTAGAGTAGAGTATGCTTGGGCGTGGTATTTTTTGCACTTGCAGGCGGGGAAAATGGCAGCTGGAATGAAAAAAAATGAACACCTCATATGGCATACTAAAAGTGATGATTTGATCAGTGATAATGGAATATTTAGACTAAGGCGCGCCAAAAGGAAAATCTCCAAAGCAAATGGGAGCATAGGCGAGCAGTCAGTTGTTTACCTGGATGCCCCTGATTGGGCCCATGTGGTGGCCCTTACCAGAAACACAAATGATCAGAACTGTTTCGTACTAGTCAGGCAATATCGGCATGGCAATCAAGGACTGACACTTGAATTCCCGGGGGGGCAGGTTAATCCTGGAGAACTCCCAATGGATGCTGCAATCAGGGAATTTCAGGAAGAGACTGGCTATATTTCAGGGAATGTAAAAGAGATTGGCAGAACTTGTCCCAATCCTGCCTTTATGAATAACACCATGTACACCTTTTTGGCAGAAGGGCAGTTAGGCGACAGAATGGGGCAGCAACTGGATGAGCATGAATATGCAGATGTAGTATTGGTTCCATGCCAGGAGGTCCTGGAAGGAAGATGCCCTGAATTTTCGCATCACGCATTAATGCTGTCGGCATTGTTTTGGTATTCAAAATATGTAAAAGGAAGCACAGGGGAATAACATGAAGAAGGCTGGCAAAAAGACTAAAGAAGAAACAAATGCCGCTGAATACCTGGTTGGAATTGGGTCTTCAGCAGGAGGGTTGGAGGCCTTGCAGGCTTTGTTAAAAAATATCAAGGGCGACACTTCTTCGATAGCCTTTGTAATTGCCCAGCATGTCAGCCCTACATACAAGAGTCAGCTTGTTGAATTACTTTCCCGTCAAACTGAAATGCCAACCAGTGATGCCGTTGATGGTGTGATCCCGTTGGGGGGGAACATATATATCACCCCTCCTGACAGGGATATCGCCTTCGCAGATAAAACGTTTTTATTGACCAAGCCGCATAGCGGTCATGGGCCCAGGCCTAGTGTGGATCATTTCTTTACAAGTTTGGCGGCCAGCTTCGGACCCAAGTCAATCGGGATTGTATTAAGCGGGACAGGTTCGGATGGGGCTCAAGGCGTACAAGCTATCAAGCAGGCCGGCGGTGTTGTGATAGTGCAGGACCCAGAGACCGCCAAATATAATGGAATGCCCGCATCAGCTATCGAGACCCGTATGGCGGATGTTATTGCGGATCCGGAAAAAATAGGTGTGAAACTCGTTGAGTGGTGCCATATCGGCAGTGCCGGGATGAAAGGTATCACTCACAAGACGGATGATTTGCCTGATGGCGATGCCTTGGCGCAGATTATGCACTTGTTGTCTGAGCACACCGGAACGGATTTTTCGCGGTATAAACCTGCAACTATAGGCCGGCGTTTGCAGAAGCGCCTGGCCATGCTTGGCTTGGAGAGTATCGAGGAATATCTTGAAATATGTCATTCCAAGCCGGATGAAATCGAAGCGCTCTTTACAACCATTTTGATAGGTGTGACCTATTTTTTCCGGGATGAAGAGTCTTTTGAGGCCTTGCGGGAACAGTTATCCAAACGTTTAAGCCCCGGACAGGAAAAGGTTCGTATCTGGATTGCCGGTTGCGCTTCCGGGGAGGAGGCGTATTCGATAGCGATACTGGTCGCCGATATTTTGGGCGATGGTTTTAGAGGAACCGATGTTCAGATATTTGCTACCGACCTTGATGAAAATGCCCTGAACCGTGCCCGAAAAGGACAGTATCCGGAAGCCAGTTTGGACAACGTACCAGACAGGCTAAAGGAAAAGTTTTTTATTGCGCGCAAAAATTCCTATGAGATAGTGCCGGCTATTCGATCAATGGTTTTGTTTTCTCGTCATGATGTGACAAATAATCCTCCGTTTCTTAAGCTTGATCTGATCAGCTGCCGAAATTTGTTGATTTATTTTGGACAGGAATTGCAGCAGCATGTTTTGCCATTATTTCATTATGCCTTGAAACCCGATGGTTTGTTGTTCCTGGGAAAAAGCGAGACAATTGGCGCCTTTAGTGATCTGTTTGAGACCCAGGTCAATGCGCATAAAATATATGCCCGCAAGGGCGGCGGGAATCCGTATGCCGGAAGATTAATGAGCTTCCGCCCCAATGTTCCTTCCCTGGGAGTGCGCAGACAGCGAACCAGCCAGGAGTATTCGCTTGGTGATATGGTCAAGGACACCTTATATCACGGGTTTGATCATCCATATGTCGTTGTCAATTCCAGTATGGAGGTCCTCGAAGTATTTGGGGATACCAGCGGATTATTAAGCATTCGCCCAGGTGTAATGAATGGCAACCTTGTATCCCTGATAGATCCTCGCTTTGAATTGGAGCTTAGATCCCTGCTCACCCAGGCTGTCAAGGGGAATAGTGCGACTAGCGGCAACCTTCACCGCATTACCGATGATGGAGAGTATTTGCGCTTTAGCATCAAGCCCGTCCTGTATTCCGGAACCAAGGATGCCTTGTACATCGTAATATTTGAAAGGTTGCAGTTAGAGGGGGCGCTGGTAACCTCTTCTGAAGGCAGTGAAACTGCCGCGACAATTAGAGAAAAAGAACTGGAAGCTGAGCTGCGGTCGACCAGGGAACATCTGCAAAATTATATCGAAGAATTGGAGACAAGTACTGAAGAGTTGCAATCCCTAAACGAAGAACTTCAGTCGACCAATGAAGAGATGCAATCTTCCAACGAAGAGCTAGAGACATCCAATGAAGAATTGCAGTCGACCAATGAAGAACTACAGATTGCTTATACCGAGCTACGGACCATAACTGATGAGATGGAGCGCAGCCAGGAGAGACTGGAGGCATCCGAAGCCAATCTGAAGGCCGTGCTTAATAATACCCTGCAGGCCTTTGTTTTGCTTGATCGCGGTTACAAGATTGTAATAAGAAACGAGATCGCAAAGGCTTTCCTTGAGGGCATATCAGGTCAAAAAATGGATGAAGAAAGGCTGGTAATTGACTATTTGCCAAGCGAGGTAATAGAGCCTTTTCATGCTGCCTTTGCGCGTTGTCTGGCCGGGCAGCCTTCCGGTGAAGAGCGGAGTATTGAGCATGCCGACGGTGTGGTCCACTGGTATCAGATACAGTTCAACCCGGTTTTTGGTGAAGACGAAATGGTGCAAGGCGTATCCTTTGCAATGCTCGATATCACTGATAGGAAAATGATCGAAATCGCTTTGGATAATCAGAAGCAGTTTAATCAGCTTATTTTGAATTCAGCCCAGATAGGCATTTGTTTAACGGATATTCAGGGGAATATTGTTCAGGTAAATGACGGGTATTGCAAGCTTTTTGGATATAACGAAAATGAGCTCCTGGGTAGACCTTTTACCATGCTGCTGCCATCGGGGATGCGTGAGTATGCGGCGCGCCTGCATACCCGGTTTTTAGCAGGTGAGACTGAGGAATCTGCTGGTGAATGGGAGGTTTTGCGCAAAGACGGCGCCACGCTTTATGTGATGACCAGTGCTGGCCGATTGCAGCGTCAGGATGGGAGCCTCTACAAGGTTACGACGGTAATCGATATTACAGCCCAAAAACAGGCTGAAGAAGAACGCAATCGCTTGTTTAATGTCTCTTTGGATTTGATGTGTATTATGCGTTATGACGGGTTTTTTCAGCACCTTAATCCCTCATGGATTAACACCATGGGTTATTCATATGACAGACTGTCCAGTCAATCGCTCGTTGAATTTGTTCACCCGGATGATCGCAAGGTAACCCTGGATTTTCTTCAGTCGCTGATAGAAAAACCTGATGCCCCGACAACTTTTGAAAATCGCTGTATCACGGCCGATGGAAGTGAAAGATGGTTATCCTGGAACATGGTTGTGGTTGCTCCCCAACGATTGATCTATGCAGTCGCCCGTGATGTTACTGATGCCAGGCGCTATGAAACATTGCTGCGCGATACTCAGCAGGTCGCCAAGGTGGGCGGTTGGGAGCTTGATCTGGGAACAAATAATACCAGCTGGACTGATGAAGTATACAGGATATATG